>NZ_JBGXYA010000035.1:0-42694 GCF_041814905.1 Glaesserella sp.
AATACCTTCAGGGGCATTTTTAAGGGTGCCGACACGTTTGCGCAAACTTTGTTCAAAATCCAACTCGCCACGCATTGCACTGGCAGTAATTGCCGAGACCATGTCGCCCGTTCCCGCCAGTTTGGCGATTTCATCAATACACTCGATTTTAATTGCCGTAGAATCCATGTCCATCACCAACAAGCCCGGTCGGTCTAAGTTTGGTTTGATATCCAATAAGCTGAAGTCCACTTGAACGCTTTGCGCTTTTTGGCGTAAACAAGCGGTCACTTTTCCGTCAAAAAATGCAATTTGATAATCGAGATAGTGTGTCATCCCGATTAAAGTTGCTTGGCTGAGTTCGGCAAATTGTGCAATTTGCTCTGTATTGAGAGATTTGGCGTAAATAAAAAATGTGTTTTGCATAACGGTTATTATTTTAAGTGAATAAACTGCACAATCATATTCAAATAACCCTCGGCTGTCCACTCAAGACAAATTATCTATACTCTTATTGATTTACAAGCTAAAATCGCCGTTCCACTGCTGAGGGAATTTTTATGTATATTGCACGTGATAAAGTAGTCAAAATCAGTATTCTTTCCGCTATTATGGTGATCTGCATTGCGATTGTAGGCATTATTTTAACCGGCGTGAATCACTTCAAACTGGGTTCACAACTTGCCAGTATTAACCAAGTATCAAACTTGTCGCATATGCTTGTCCGCCAACAGGCAAAATTGTTCTCAATGATGTTGGTCAAAAATGCCAGTAATGACGAGTTGGTTGAAGCATTGGATACCTTTGCCAAAGAAGATTTCGTGATTGATGCCAATCTCTATTCAGTCTCTGGGATATTGATCGCACAAAGCGACAATGCCCGTCCACTCCAAGTAATATTGTCTCAACATGACGAAACCCATCCGGATACCCAACAAATTGTTGAACCGATCTTCGCCCAACAAGGCTTGGTCGGTTTTTTACGGGTAACTTTCGATTCCCAATACGGGCAAACCACACAAAGTAAAGTAAATGAATTATTCCATCTGTTATACGGTGAATTGGTGATTCTGTTTCTCGCAGGCGGGCTGTTTATCAGCTGTTTTTACTATTTTACTCGTAAACAAACTCATATTGTCAGTTTGCCGATTAAACTTCCAACGGTTAGCAGTAAAACGCAATCGGAACGTTTTCATTCCCGCCGCCGAGCTTTTCGCCGTAAATGATTGTAATTCGGTGCATTGAGAGTATAATATCGCCCGTTTTTGCCACAACGGCATCATATTTAAAAGTAATTCAAAGAGGAATAAATGGCTAAAGAAGATTGCATTGAAATGCAAGGTACAATTTTAGAAACCTTACCAAACACGATGTTTCGTGTTGAACTCGAAAACGGACACGTTGTAACCGCTCATATTTCAGGGAAAATGCGTAAAAATTATATCCGTATATTGACAGGCGATAAAGTTACCGTAGAAATGACTCCATACGATTTAACCAAAGGTCGCATTATTTTCCGCGCAAGATAATCAAAATAAACGGAAACCCCAAAGGTTTCCGTTTTGCCTTTATAATTTCTCTGCTTTTTCAGGTAACAACACCGGAATACCGTTTTCAATCGGGTACGCCAAACCTGCTGTACGACTGATTAAACGGTTATTTTCTTTGTCCCATTCCAATTTTGTATGGCTGATCGGGCAAGCGATCGTATTAAGCAGTTTTTCGTTCATTCTGTTTTCTCACTAAATCCATTATCGGTTCAATTAAACAAGCGGTCTCTTTTTCGGAAAATTTTGCAAAAACCGGTACATACCACCAATTTTGTTGAGCAAAGTGTCGACATTTTACCGCATCCTTTTCTGTCATCAGTAATGGGGTATTTTCGTCTGCCAAGCCGCTAAGTTGGGATACGGTATAAGATTGATGATCGGCAAAGCCCTGTTGTGCTGCCAATGGTATGCCTAGTCCTTCCAACATCGTAAAAAAACGCGGAGGATGTCCGATTCCTGCTATAGCAACACAGGATTGATGCTGAAAATCGCTTAACGGTATTTTTTCGCCGTTTTTTAAGTTAACGGCATAATCGCTGACTAATTCCATCAAATATTCACCTTGCTCTGCCCTACCGCCGTTACAAATTACCGCTTGTACTGATTTTAAACGGCTCGGTAATTCGCGTAAGCTACCTGCCGGCATGACAAAACCGTTACCGAAGCGGCGTATACCGTCAACGACGACCCATTCTATATCGCGCTGTAAAGCGTAATGTTGCAAACCGTCATCGGTAACAATTAAGTCCAAATCAAATTTACTGAGCAGTAGTTCAATACTTTCTCGGCGATTTGGTGAAACTGCAACCGGAGCACCGGTACGTTGGGCAATTAATACCGGTTCGTCACCTAGCTGTTCCGGAGAACTATTTGCAGTAACCAGCTGCGGAAACTTTCGGCATTTGCCGCCGTATCCGCGGGAAATCACGCCGACTTTCATCCCTCGTTGTTGTAGCTGTTCGACCAGCCATATTACCACCGGTGTTTTGCCGTTACCGCCGACAGAAATATTCCCCACCACCAACACAGGAACAGGTGAGCGGTAAGATTTGAGAATATGGTGGCGATATAACCACAAACGAATTTGGCTTATCAGCCAAAATAGCAGTGATAACGGCGCCAATAACCAAGAGATAACGGTTCGGGATTGCCAGATTTCCATGATTAACCTTAACCTGAAGACTTCGCTTGAGATTCTAAATCAAGGCGTTGCCGAGGCGGTTATTCCACCTTCGGCTTTTCACCTTTATCAACACTTGCTTTACCGACAGTTACTTTTTTTGCATTGAGTGACGGCAAATCATACATTGTATCGAGTAAGAGGTTTTCTACGATTGACCGCAAACCGCGAGCACCGGTTTTACGTGAAATTGCTTTTTGTGCGATGGCGACCAATGCTTCTTTAGTGAATTTCAGCTCCACGCTTTCCATTTGAAATAGTGCCTGATACTGCTTGATAATTGCATTCTTCGGCTCAGTCAAAATTTGGATTAACGCTTGTTCATCTAATTCTGAAAGCGGAGTGATCACAGGTAAACGACCAATGAGTTCGGGAATTAAACCGAATTTCACTAAATCTTCCGGTTCAACCTGTTTGAACAATTCTGTCAGTGCTTCACGATCTTTATCTTTTTTCAGCTCCGCACCAAATCCGATACCGCCTTGCTTATTTGTACGTGCTTCAACGATTTTATCTAAACCGGCAAAGGCGCCACCACAAATAAATAAGATTTTCGAGGTATCGACCGGAATAGTTTCCTGTTTCGGATGTTTACGTCCGCCTTGCGGATTGATGTTCGCAACAGTACCTTCAACCAATTTAAGTAATGCCTGCTGCACACCTTCACCCGAAACATCACGCGTCAATGACGGATTTTCCGATTTACGGGTAATCTTATCAATCTCATCAATAAAGATAATACCGCGTTCTGCCTGCTCCGGATCATAATCGCATTTCATCAAGAGCTTTTGAATCACATTTTCCACATCTTCACCGACGTAGCCCGCTTGAGTTAAGGTTGTCGCATCCGCCACGGCAAACGGTACGTTTAAACGGCGAGCGAGACTTTCGGCAAGAAGGGTTTTACCGCTACCTGTCGGACCGATTAATAAAATATTACTTTTACCTAATTCAACGCCATCGGTCTCTTTGTTGCCGGATAGCGCATTGCGCAGACGTTTATAGTGGTTATAAACCGCAACCGACAACACTTTTTTAGCATGATCTTGACCAATCACATAATCATCTAAATGTGCATGAATATCGTGCGGGGTCGGTACGTGTTCAAAAAAACCGTTTTCTTCTTGATCTTTTTCATCAATTAACGGCTCTTCTTCGCCGTTTAACAATGCATAAGACTCTTCGATACACTCGTTACAAATATGCCCTTCGGTCCCCTCAATCAATGCATCAACTTCAGAACGGCGTTTGCCGCAAAAACTGCAATGGGGTTCTTTTTCAAAATTACTCATTATTTATCATCTCTATGCTTAACGACATCATCAATTAAACCATAATATTTCGCTTCGATTGCCGACATAAAATTATCACGGTCGGTATCTTTTTCGACTTTTTCAATCGGCTGACCGGAATGCTCCGCCATACGTTGATTTAACGTATGCTTAATTTGTAGAATTTCTTTTGCGTGAATTTGAATATCCGACGCTTGTCCGCGAAAGCCGCCTAACGGCTGGTGAATCATCACGCGTGCGTGCGGTAAAGCAAAACGTTTTCCTTTAGCACCTGCCGAAAGTAAAAATGCGCCCATTGAACAAGCCTGACCGATACAAACGGTACTCACGTCCGGCTTGATGAAATTCATTGTGTCGTAAATTGCCATACCGGCAGTCACCGAACCGCCCGGTGAATTGATATAAATACTAATATCTTTTTCCGGATCTTCCGATTCTAAAAAAAGTAACTGAGCCACAATCAGATTCGCCATATTGTCTTCGACTTCGCCGCTTAAAAAAATAATACGTTCTTTGAGTAAGCGTGAATAAATATCGTAGGCACGTTCGCCTTTTGAGCTCTGTTCGACAACCATAGGGATAACGCTCATAATTTTTCCTTCTATAAATCTGTAAAAAACGGTCGATTCTAGCAAAATTTAGGGATTGCATAAAGTAGCTATGGGGTTACAATGCCGCAGTTTTAAAAGAGGAAATATGACACTACATGAAATTTACGAACAATTTGCAATTTGCAAATTTTGGGAAGAAAGATACCGCTTGTTAATTCAGCTTAGCCGTAAGCTGAGCAAGCCGGATGAGCAACAATTAAAACACTTGCCGGAAATTGCCGGTTGCGAAAGCCGTTTATGGTTTGCTTTTCAAAAATCACCGCGCCAAATCCATGCTTATAGTGAAGCACGTTTAATGCAAGGATTGCTGTTTATTGTGATCACAGCATTAACCGAAGCCACTGAAGAGACATTGGCACAGTTTGATATTCAACGGTTATTTGACGAATTGCAGATTACCCGCCATTTAACCTCCACGAGATTAAACGGGTTAAAGCAGATTCAGGAAATAGTACGGACGCAATAAAAAATAGCGAGGTCTAAACCTCGCTATTTTTATCCTCAGCGGATTAATCCACCACTTTTGTGCCGTAGAAGTAAGAGTAACCGAACGGGCTTTGTTTGTAGTCCTGAACACGCTTACTCGTCGGTGCAAAGTTAATGGAGTGTGCGACGTTAATCCAAGGCGCTTGCTCTTTTAACAATACTTGCGCTTCTTCATAGATTTTTGCACGCGCAGATTTATCCGATAAACCAATTGCCTTCGCCAATAACGCATCTAAATCCGCATTTTTGAAACGTGCATAGTTACTGATACCGACATTATCGCTACCGAATAGTGGTGACAAGAAGTTATCCGGATCACCGTTATCACCGGACCAACCGTAGGTTCCGGCAGTTAATTCGCCAGCTCTGGTACGTTTGATGTAATCACCCCATTCATAACTGACCAATTCGGATTTCACACCGATTTTTGCCCAATCACTTTGAATTAATTCCGCCATACGGCGCGGGTTTGGGTTAGATGCTCGAACCACCGGCTGAACCCAAATTTGGGTCGTAAAACCGTTCTCTAAACCTGCTTCTTTAAGCAGTGCTTTTGCTTTTTCAGGATTATATTCATAACCGGTAATTTCATTGTTATAACCCCAAATTGTTGGTGGTAACGGATTTTTCGCAGCCACCCCCGCACCACGATAAACCGCATCAATGATCGCATTTTTATCTACGGCGTAGTTTAATGCTTGGCGAACTTTAACATTATCAAACGGTGCTTTTTCAGTATTAAACGCGATATAAGCAATATTTAAACCCGGTTGAGAAAGTAAATTAATTTTCGGATCGGTTTTCATTTTTTCTAGATCCGCTGCATTTGGGAAGTCCATCATATCACAGGCGCCCGACTGTAATTTAGCATAACGGGTCGTTGCATCCGGTACGATATCGAAGATTAAACGGTCGATATCCGCCTTGCCGTTCCAGTAATCTTTGTTGGCTAAGAAACGGATACGTTGGTCTAATTGGTAGCCGGAGAAAACGAACGGTCCGGTACCGATCGGGGTGGTATCAATGACTTCAGGCGTGCCGGCTTTCAACATTTTGTCGGCATATTCCGCAGAATAGATCGAAATAAAGTCCATACCTAAACTGGCCAAGAAAGTTGCATCTTGGCTATTTAACGTAATTTTCACCGTATGATCGTCAACTTTCTCAACAGATTTCAGTAATTTCGGGAATTTCATTGCGTTAAAGTACGGGTAAGTTGCTTTAGAAACACCGTGATACGGATGGTTAGGATCCAACTGGCGTTGGAAAGAGAACACTACATCGTCTGCGTTAAAATCACGACTCGGTGTAAAATCTTTATTTGAGTGGAATTTCACACCTTTACGCAAGTTGAAAGTGTAAGTTAAACCGTCATCGCTGATAGTCCAGCTCTCAGCTAATGCCGGCTCGATATCCGTCGAACCACGTTTAAACTCAACTAAACGATTGTACACTTGCTGCGAGCTTGCGTTATAAGAAATCCCGTCCATCACTAATGCCGGGCTAAAACCGGTTGGCGAGCGACTGACACAGTTAACGAACGTTTTATCCGCAGCTTGTGCAACGCCTGATACTAAAAGAGTTGCGGCGATTAAAGAAAATTTGGTATTGAGTTTCATAGTGTCTCCAGATTGAAATTTTCAAATAATTCAAACAAAATTCGGTAAAAGATACCGATTATTCCGTTTAAGGTAAAGAACTAATATTCGATGGTTATAACAAAATGCTATAAAAAACAAGAAGTCGGATTTGCAAAATTTTTCACAAATCCGACCGCTTGTCACACGTGAATGACTCAATTAGCCGTTATATTGTTTCATTAACTCACCGGCTTTTTGTACCATGGCAGTCGAACCGACGAAGAACGGCACGCGTTGATGAAGTTCTGTCGGTTGAATGTCCAAAATCGGGTGAAAGCCGTCGGTTGCCATACCGCCCGCCTGTTCCGCCAAAAACGCCATCGGATTGCCTTCATACAACAAACGCAGTTTGCCTTTCGGATAGCTGGTAGACGTCGGATAAATATAGATTCCGCCTTTCAGCAAGTTACGGTGGAAATCCGAGACCAGCGAGCCGATATAACGCGAAGAAAACGGACGACCGGTCGCTTTATCATCTTCTTGGCAATATTTAAGAAATTTTTTCACCCCGTCAGGGAACGTCACATACTGCCCTTCATTAAGAGAATAATATTTACCTTCAAACGGCATTCTCATATTTGGGTGAGAAAGGATAAATAAACCGAGAGACGGATCATAAGTAAAACCATTTACGCCGTTACCGGTCGTATAAACCAACATGGTGGACGAACCGTATGTGACATAACCTGATGCAACTTGTTTACGCCCCGGTTGAAGAAAGTCTTCAATCGTCACCGGCGAGCCAATCGGCGAAACGCGTCGATAAATAGAGAAAATGGTACCGACCGACACATTCACATCAATATTGGATGAACCGTCGAGCGGATCCGTCATTAAAATATATTTTGCATTACGTCCGCGCTCCGTATCAAAGGCAACGAAAGAGTCATCTTCTTCGGATGCAAATCCCGCTACGTCACCACGTGCAATTAATGCTTTTTTCATCGTCTCATTGGCAAAAACGTCAAGCTTCATCTGCGTTTCACCCTGAATGTTTTCGTCACCGGAAACTCCCAAAATATCTTGGGTTAAACCGGCTCGGTTAATATCGCGATGAATAATTTTCGCTGATAAACGGATAGAAGATAAGATACCACTCAGCTCTCCCGTTGCTCCGGGATATTCCGCTTGCCTTTCAACGATAAATTCGCCTAATGTCTTCATTTGTGTCTCCTATTAGCTATTCAAGAACGATTGCTTTATTATATCTGCTAGCCGGAAGGCTCCTGTGAACAAATGTTCGTTTTGTGACATCATTCACATTATTTTTAAATTAAGGATTCAAATGAAACAAAAACATATCCATATTTTAGGTATTTGCGGGACTTTTATGGGCGGAGTGGCGATTATCGCTCGTGAACTAGGTTATAAAGTCACAGGGTCCGATACCAATGTTTATCCTCCGATGAGTACGTTTTTAGCCGAAAGCGGGATTGAAATTATTCCGAACTACGATGTGTCCCAACTACAACCGGCACCAGATTTGGTGGTAATCGGTAACGCAATGAGCCGAGGTAATCTTTGTGTCGAATATGTGTTGAACAACCAATTGAATTTCACCTCCGGCCCGCAATGGCTACACGATCATCTGCTCAAAGATCGCTGGGTATTGGCGGTTTCCGGTACCCACGGCAAAACCACGACAACAGGTATGCTCACTTGGATTTTGGATAAAAACGGTATCGATACGGGATTTTTAGTCGGCGGAGTGTCCGGTAATTTCGGAATTTCTGCCCGAGCCGGCTCCAGTAAATACTTTGTCATCGAGGCTGACGAATATGATTCTGCCTTCTTTGATAAACGCTCTAAATTCGTACATTACAATCCCAAAACCTTAATTATCAATAATATCGATTTTGATCACGCAGATATTTTTGATGATTTACGCGCTATTCAACGTCAATTTCACCATCTTGTTCGGGCAATGCCGCAAAATGGGCGAATTCTTTCTGCAAAAGCCGATCAAAACGTACAAGACACGTTGGCAATGGGCTGTTATAGCGAACTGCAATTTATCGGTAAAGAAAACGAATGGTATGCCGAACCGATTAGTACCGATTGCACTCATTTCAGTGTGTATCATCACGGACAAAAAGCCGGCGAAGTACAGTGGGATATATTAGGTACACATAATATGCATAATGCGTTAATGGCAATTGCCGCGGCACATCATGCAGGTGTTGCCGTTTCTAACGCTTGTGAAGTACTGGCAGGCTTTATCAATGCCAACCGCCGTTTGGAAATCAAAGGAGAAGTAAAGGGTATTACCGTGTATGACGATTTCGCCCATCACCCGACAGCCATTTCCGCCACCATCGCCGCACTTCGTGGTAAAGTCGGTAAAAATCAACGCATTTTAGCCGTATTGGAACCTCGCTCCAATACGATGAAAATGGGCGTTCATAAGGACGAAATCGCACCATCGCTTGCAGATGCCGATGAAGTGTTTGTATTCCAGCCGGAAACGATTCCGTGGCAGGTCAGCGCCATTACCGAAGCGCTCTCACAGCCGGCTCATTGGTCTGCCGATATGGAACAATTTATTGAAAGTATTGTTCAAGCGGCAAAGCCTACTGATCATATTCTCGTCATGAGTAACGGTGCTTTTGGCGGAATTCACGGTAAATTATTAGCAAAACTGTAACCAAAACAAAGCCCCGAAGAACAACGTCTACGGGGCTTAATTTGCAAAATAATTACTGAAACAGACCGCTTGTTAAGCTTTCGGCGCACCGATTGGCAAAACGGTACGACCGAAACTTTCGTTAATAATTTCTGCAGCCGCTAAATAAAATGCCAGCAATGCGGTTAATAACCCGAAGTTGCCGCCGATGTGGGTGAACGTGACATTATGGGTGAAATCGCCTGTCGCTAATAAGTAGAAAGTGATCGTTAGCGATAAGAAGATTGCCTGTAACGCACGCGGTTTGGTTAAGGTTCCGATAAACATCATGAGTGTGAAGGTTCCCCACACTACCAAATACCAGCCGATAAACTCAGGTGATACCGTTGCGCCAAAGAAGGTTTTCAATAATGCAAACGACCACCAAAATGCACCGTAACTGGTGAATGCCGTAAAACCGAAAGTGTTGCCTTTCGAGTATTCAAACATCCCTGCGATCATTTGTGCGGTTCCGCCAAAAGCGAACCCCATTGCAAGCACTAAGCCTACATTATCGCCACTGAATGTGCCGTTATTGATTAAACTGAGTAACCATGTTGTTAATGCAAATCCGCATAAACCTAGCGGACCCGGATTTGCTGTCGCTGAATTTTGAGATGACATCTTGACCTCTATCGTCGAATTTATATGAAGTAAATGAAATAAAAAGTCCTTTGCAAAAAAGGCGTGGCAGTATACCGATTTCAAACCGATATTTCCATCGCAATCCGACCCTTCCCGTTATTCAATCCCCAAACTAGCCCAAATCTCATCAACACGTTTGACGACATCGGGATTTTTGGTAATCGGCGTTCCCCATTCTCGTTGGGTTTCGCCTGCCCATTTATTGGTGGCATCAATTCCCATTTTTGAGCCCAATCCTGCGATAGGCGAAGCAAAATCAAGATAATCAATCGGTGTATTTTCGATTAATGTTGTATCTCTTGCAGGATCGCAACGGGTGGTAATTGCCCAGATCACATCTTTCCAATCTCTCGCATTAACATCATCATCACACACAATCACAAATTTAGTGTACATAAATTGCCGTAAGAACGACCAAACTCCCATCATTACTCGCTTGGCGTGTCCTGCGTATTGCTTTTTGATCGTGACTATCGCTAGGCGATAAGAACAGCCTTCGGGTGGTAAGTAGAAATCAACGATTTCAGGGAACTGCTTCTGTAAAATCGGGATAAACACCTCATTCAAGGCTTCGCCTAAGACCGCTGGTTCATCAGGCGGTCTGCCTGTGTAGGTAGAATGATAGATGGCATCTTTTCGCATGGTGATATGCGTCACGGTAAACACGGGGAAATACTCTTGTTCATTGTAATAACCCGTATGATCGCCGTAAGGCCCTTCCAATGCGGTTTCGTTCAGATCGATATAGCCTTCAAGCACAATCTCCGCACTAGCCGGCACTTCCAAATCATTGCTGATGGACTTCACCACTTCGGTTTTATGTCCACGCAACAATCCTGCAAATGCGTATTCCGATAAGGTATCGGGGATCGGCGTGACGGCGGCTAAAATCGTGGCTGGATCTGCCCCTAATGCGACAGAAACAGGAAACGGCTTATCAGGGTTAGCATCTTTCCACTCTTGGAAATCCAACGCACCGCCACGATGTGACAGCCAACGCATAATCAGTTTATTTTTGCCGATCAACTGCTGGCGATAAATCCCCAAATTTAACCGCTTTTTATAAGGCCCTTGCGTAATGGTTAAACCCCAAGTGACAAGCGGTGCGACATCACCTTGCCAACAGTGCATAATCGGCAGTTGATACAAATCGACATCATCACCCGAGATCACCACTTGCTGACAATCTGCTTTACTCAATACCTTACTTGGCATATTCAGCACTTGCTTCCATTGTGGCAACTGCCCGATCAGATCTTTAAAGCCTTTTGGCGGTTCGGGTTCTTTTAAGAACGCCAACAACCTGCCGAGCTCTCGTAAGGCTTTGGTATCTTCTTGCCCCATCCCCATTGCCACACGTTCCGGCGTACCGAATAGGTTGCACAGTACAGGCATTTTGTAGCCTTTCGGGTTTTCAAATAAGAGAGCCGGACCGCCTTTACGCAAAGTACGATCCGCAATCTCGGTCATTTCTAAATAAGGATCGATCTCTTGAGTAATACGCTTCAGTTCGCCTTTTTGCTCAAGCAGATCGAGAAATTCTCGCAGGTTTTTGTATTTCATTGGATTCTCCACATCATTGGCGGAAGTATAGCAAAATTTTAACGAAATCTAACCGCTTGCAAGCGGTCGGTTTCAGCCAAAATTTTGCAAATATAATACCCATAAAAAAATTATAGAAATTTAATAAAATTCTGATAATATCTCGCCACTTAATTTGAAAGGAGATTGTTATGTTGAGAAAAAGCTTATTAACCTTTGCTCTGTTCGGTGCTGCCACCGTAGCAAACGCCGATGTGTTAACAACGGTAAAACCGCTCGGTTTTATTGCCGATGCAATTACCGACGGTGTGACAGAAACCAAAGTATTATTGCCAGTCAGTGCGTCGCCGCACGATTACAGCTTAAAACCGTCCGATGTTGAACAACTTCAATCGGCACAGCTCGTGGTATGGATTGGCGAAGAGATGGAATCTTTTTTAGAGAAAAGTATTGAGAAACTACCGAAAGAGAAAGTGCTGACACTTGAGAGTGTTGAAGCGATTAAGGAAATTGTCGAACATTCAGGCGAAGAAAAAGAAGAACATCACGATCATAAAGATGATCATAAACACGAACATAAACATTCCCATAACCACGCTCACGATGGGCATAGCCACGACGAAGATTGGCATATTTGGTTATCACCTAAAGCGAGTGAACATATCGCCGAGCAAATTGCCGAGCGTTTAAGTCAACAGTTACCTGAACAAAAAGCAAAAATTGCAGAGAATTTGGCGAATTTTAAAGCGATATTGGCAACAAAAAATAGCGAAATTGTAAAACAGTTAGAGCCTGTAAAATCAAAAGGTTACTACACTTTCCACGATGCTTATGGTTATTTTGAAGATGCTTATGGATTGAAATCATTAGGTTCATTCACGATCAATCCAACCGTTGCGCCAGGGGCGAAAACCTTAAATGCGATTAAGAAAAATATTGCTCAGAATAAAGCACAATGTTTATTTGCAGAGCCACAATTTACCCCGAAAGTGATTGAAAGCTTAAGCAAAGGCACATCAGCAGAAGTAGGTCAATTAGATCCATTAGGGGCGAAAATTGA
Source organism: Glaesserella sp. (assembly GCF_041814905.1). Taxonomy (NCBI): domain Bacteria; kingdom Pseudomonadati; phylum Pseudomonadota; class Gammaproteobacteria; order Pasteurellales; family Pasteurellaceae; genus Glaesserella; species Glaesserella sp. Next base: position 12,648 of record NZ_JBGXYA010000035.1, read on the forward strand.
ATTAAGTAAAAATGCTTACCCTGAATTTTTGCAATCGTTGGCGGATCAATTTAGTGAATGTTTAAATAAATAGAGGAAAATAGCCCCGTCGTTTACGGGGCTGTTTTTTTATAATAAAGGGCTAGAGAGGTAAAATAATTTTTCCACAATCCGTTTATATACCGGACGTTTCGCCCAACGCTCAACATCCACCATAGTTGAGGCATCAATGTAGTCGCGCTGTAAAGTGTTAACCTCTCTTGCAAAATCCGCATCATCGACAATCATTGTGACTTCAAAGTTAAGCAAGAAACTACGAATATCCATATTAACCGAACCAATCATCACCAAACGTTCGTCGATCAGAATACTTTTAGTATGTAGTAACCCATCTTCAAAACGGTAAATTTCCACACCCGCTTCCAGTAATTCATCAAAGAAATAGCGACTTGCCCATTCCACCATAACCGAATCATTCCGTTTCGGCACAATAATTTTTACCGAAACACCACGTAAGGCAGCACTTTCTAATGCATTCGCAATCTCAAGACTCGGAACAAAATACGGAGTAGTAATTACAATACTGCTACGCGCAGAGTAAATTGCAGTAGCTAAAGCGCGTGGCATAAGCTCCTTATTTTCATTTGGACCTGAAGGTAAAATTTGTACTGCATGTTGGTTATCCAAATCAACCGGCACATGTTTTTCATCAGGCAGTGGAGGAAGCGCCTCTACTTCGTTTTCAATCTGCCAATCCCACGAATGCAACGCAGCAAGTACCGTTGAAACTGGTCCGTTAATTCGCACCATCACATCAATCCATTGCCCTACATTTTCATCTTGTTTAAAAAAGGCCGGGTCCACCATATTCATACTGCCGGTATAGCCAATATGGTTATCGATGACAATAATTTTTCTATGCTGACGTAAATCAATTCGGCTTAAAAATACTCGCCACAGTTTTACTTTAAAAGATTCTCCAATCTCAATTCCTTCTGCACGCATAGCATGATACTGAGGGCTTCTTAGAAATTCTGAACTCCCGACGGCATCTAATAATACCTGTACATTCACCCCACGCCGTCTAGCATTTTTCAATTCTTCGGCAATATCATCAACCATTCCGCCATTATGCCAAATATAAAATACCATACGAATTTCCGTCTCTGCATTACGAATATCCCGGATAATCTGACGCATAATGGTTTGCGGAGAAGATAAGAGTTTTAACTCGTTACCTGCCACACAAGGAATTTGCAGCTGTTTTTGGCAAAGCTCAAACAAAGCCAAATAACGCCCTGATATGTTTTGACGCAATAAATGCGGATGTTTTTGTAACTGTTTAAACCATTCTTGATAAATCGGTGCCAAGGCTTTTGCCTTTTCCGCATGTTTACGCCCCAAAGTAATTTCACCGAACATTAAATAGAGAATTAATCCAATAATCGGCACTAAGTAGATCAGCATAATCCAAGAAAGTGTTGCCGAATTGGATTGCTTTTTAATCAACAAACGCACGGTAGCCGATGCGATTGCAAACCAGAAAAACAGCGGTGAAATAATCGAAATCACTTGTGCGAAAGTTGTTGTCATGGCTGTTCCAATTTTAGTTTAACAAATAAGGGATTATGGTCTGAACTTGAGGTTGCTTGAGTAGTTGCAGAAACGATAGAAAGCCCTTTCACGAAAATATGATCTAACGGATTATTAAAGAAATGAAGTCGGACATCCGGTTGAAAAACGACTTGCTTAAAACCTTGTGTATCAGCAAGTTCTCTCACCAACGTTAATCGCTCACTATTCCATGTATTAAAATCGCCCGCCAAAATAATCGGACCTTGATGTGCCGCGATTAATTCAAAAGCTTGCGAAAGTTGTTGCCGATAATTTGTCGGATTCCATTCAAAGTTCACCAAATGCAGATTCACCACTAATAATGATTGTCCGTTTGCGAGTGAGTAAGTCGTTGCCGAACCCGTTTTAGGAATCTGAATCCACGGTTCTTTAGTCGTACTACCGCAATAAGTTTGTGGAGCAAAATGCGACAAAGTTCCAATACCGGAAAAAGCATTATGATAGGAAAAACTGGCAGTATAAAGAAAATAAGGGAATGATTGCACCATGAGGGTATTGAGTGCCTGATGACTACTCACTTCCTGTAACAATAGTATATCCGCTTGTTGAGAGAATTGTTCGAGCTGAGCCTGCCAACCAGAATCCATTCCTTTATGGATATTCCAAACTAATAACTGAAGTTCGGACTGTATTATCGGTTGTGTCGGTGTATCAGCATGATAGCACAAGGTGGTTTCATTCTGTTTTAAACGTTGATAATGAATACTTTTTGGGGAAAATAAGGTTATTTTAGGCGGTGTAAAAAAGGTGAAAGAATAATAAAGATAAACACCTGTAGCCATGAGTATAATAAATAAAATAGTGGTAGCTTTTTTCCACATCGACATCAAAACCTGCCTCTTTAAATCGCTTAGCCCCAATACGGCTAAGCGAGAGTGTTAACTATTTAATACATCGACAACAGCTTGAGCCGCCTGCATATCCGCGTTACATTGAATTTGCTGATGCAATAGCATAAAAGACTGCTTTAAATCTTCTTTATTTTGAATATCTTCAGCAGCATCAGAAAAATAGCAACTGAGATAGGCCGACAAATTCTCCGGGTTACATTCTTCTTGAATTAGTTCCGGTACAAGCGGTGCTTTTGCCAACAAATTTGGCAAAGAAATATAGTCGGTTTTTACCAACTTTTTAGCTAACCAATAGGTCATTGGTTTCATTTTGTAACCGACGACCATCGGTGATTTACATAACATCGCTTCTAAAGCAGCGGTACCTGAAGCGAGTAATGTTGCTTCCGCGGCAATCATCGCCTGTCTCGCTTTACCTTTTAGAATAATAACGTCTAATTCCGGTGCAATTTGCGCTTTCAACGTGTCAAATTGAGCAATGCGTTTGTCATTGACTAAAGGCACTAAAAATCGAATATCGGGATATTGTTGCTTTAAAATTTGTGCCGTTTTTAAGAAAGGTTCTGTTAAGAAATTAACTTCACTGGCCCGACTGCCGACCAAAATTGCCAAATAACGTTGTTCTGTCGGGATATTCAATATTTGGCACGCTTCTTCACGATTCGGTTTAAGTGCTATCGCATCTGCCATAGTATGTCCGATAAAACGACACGGCACATTGAATTTATCATAAAACGCTTTTTCAAACGGCAAAAAAGCCAATACTAAATGAGTTGCCCGTGCAATTTTATGAATACGGTTTTGCCGCCACGCCCATACGGAAGGACTAACATAATGAATAGTTTTAATGCCGCTAGCTTTTAATTTTTCCTCTACACCAAGATTAAAGTCCGGAGCATCAATACCGATAAAAATATCCGGTTTTAATTCCAACATCGTTTCAATGACTTGTTTTCGGCGTTTCAATAAACGCGGTAAATGTTTAACGACTTCGGCAATGCCCATCACCGCAAGTTCATCCATATCAAATAAGGTTTCGCATCCTGCCGCTAACATTTGTGATCCGGCAACACCGATAAAACGGGAGTTCGGATAATGTTGTTTTAAGGCTTTGATTAGCCCGGCACCTAAAATATCACCGGAAATTTCACCGGCTACAATCGCAATAGTTGGAGATTGATTCATTTTTATCACGTCCAAAATAGAAAAACGAATTAACGAAAAAAGTTTCCCATACAATTAGCTGCTTTTTCAACGAAATTATTCGTTAATCACAATTTCATAGCATGGAACGTACGCGTCACCGCCCGGTAATTTCATTCGATGCTGAACAATAAAATCTTGCAATACTTTGTCTATTTTGCTCATTAATTGCGCATCACCATGTAATTTAAACGGACCGAATTTCTCTATTTTATCTAAGGTATCGGATTTAATATTACCTGCTACAATGCCGGAGAACGCACGACGCAAGTTAGCCACTAAATCTGCAAGCGGTTGTTCCAAATTTAAATTCAGATTTGACATATTTTCATGAGTAGGTACAAACGGTTCTTGCAGAGCAGGACTAATTTTCAATGCCCAGTTAAAGCCGTAAGAATCCCCCACAACACGACGATAATCTTTCACGTCTTGCATCGCTTTACTCATTTTTTGACCGACTGAAATCGGATCATCAATAATAATTTCATAGAGCGATTGCGCTTCTCTGCCCAAGGTTCCACCAATAAAGCGATCAATCGTCGCAAAATAATCGGCACTCTCTTTCGGACCGGTTAAAATTACCGGAAGTTTTTGGTGTTTGTTTTCCGCCGCCAGTTTAATACCGATGATATATAGCAGCTCTTCAAACGTCCCCGGACCGCCGGGGAAAATCACTATACCATGCCCCATACGAACAAAGGCTTCTAAACGTTTCTCAATATCCGGCATAATGATTAATTCGTTCACTATCGGATTCGGTGGCTCGGAGGCAATAATCGATGGTTCGGTCACGCCGATAAAACGGCTTTTTTTATAACGTTGGTTTGCATGTCCAATCGCAGCACCTTTCATTGGTGCTTCCATGACGCCGGTCCCGCAACCGGTAATAATATTCAGCTCTCTTAAACCAAGTTCCAAACCCACAGCTCTGCAATATTTGTATTCAGTTTGACTGATAGAATGTCCGCCCCAGCAGACAACCAGATTGGGCTCACTATCTAAAGACAGCGCTTTGGCATTACGCAAAATCGCAAAAACTTGATTAGTAATAGATAAAGAATCAAATTCATTATTTAAATTTAGATACTGGCCTAACGCATTCACAAATAAAATATCGCGTAATACCGCAAATAAATGATATTGAATATTAAAGATCATTTTTCCGTCAACAAATGCCATTTGAGGAGGATTATGCAGTTCTAACGCAACCCCTCTTTCACGTTGAATCAGATTAATATCAAAATCAGAATATTGATTCAGTAAAGTGCGGCTATCATCCATAACAGCACCGGAGTTTAATACCGCAAGAGAACAGTTTCGATAGATTGTATAAAGTTCGCTTTGTGCTTTTTGCAACAACTTCATTTCAAGATGAGATAATTGCTCCATACTCCCTTTAGGGCTAATGCAATATGTTGTCATTGTTATTATCCTTATACTTTGGTTAAATTTAATACTTTTGAAAATAGGCGATGAAATAATGTCGGAATCGCTTGAGGTCCGATTTTCTCAATTTCCTCACTGATCGCTAATGCCAAATCAGGTTTAGACGTTCGTTTAATTGCCACATTAATAATTTTACTTACCGGATAATAATTTCCTTGCGGCTTCCAACGTGCCAGTTGGAGAAAAACAGAGGAAAAACCGGAAAAATAGAGAAAATGCTCAATATCTTTTTTCGGTAATACGGTTAATCGCTCGAAAACACTTTCATTTTCGTCAAGCATTTGTTTAACCACTTCCGCATATTTTTGGCCGGCAGAATCCCCATCGGTTAATACATGCCATTCAATGCCCATTGCCTTTGCATACTTCAACAAATACGTCAGACCGGATTGGGCAAATTCAACAATACGGATGCCTTCCATTTCCAGGTTAATATCCAATAAATCCGCTAACGCAGATAATAGCCACACCTCTGTTTCGCCTTCAACGAAAATCCACACATTTGAAAACAGTGCAATGCTACGATTATAGTGAATATGGAAAGTCAGACGGCGAAGTGCTTGTTTTGAAAGACTATACTTGGCTAATTGAAATGCTTTCGTTTCATTTGGATAGCGCACTAAACGGCAAATAGAACGTAGTTCAACACGCGATAATAATTCAACGGAATTCGTTGTAGTAATCCGCTGAATCGGCAGATAACTCATCAACTCCCATATAATTGCCATCATACGCGGATGTAAACGAGCATCCGGATCTTCAAACAGCACGATCGGATGAGAAATACGTTCAGTTTTCGCTTGCAGAGGCGAAACAAAAAGCTGGGAAAGTTGTTCAAATACCTCTCTTCTCAAACAACTGTCACCTTTTTTAAGTTGAATACAGAGGTTCTTCACTTTTTGCCACAATTCTGTTGTATCTTTTAACTGCGACACAAAGGTTCTCGCGCTTTTACTGCTGAAAAAATAGTATTGTAACAACAGCGAAAAAGCTTCAATCTCTTCGTAAAGTTGATGTTCTTTACCGATCCCCTCACAACCTAAGGGTTTAGCCGAATTCGCTCGATGATTTAAACGCGCATCCCGAAAACGATAGACGGTAAACTTCTGAATTAATGAGATAATCAATGCTTCGGCATTATCATGTTGAATTTCTTCGCCGCTTTGATTTAAAAACGCATATTGAGTTATCACGGAACCGTTTTCATTGATTTCCCCGCTCACCCGTAAATAAAGGCGGTGATAGTTATCTTCATGTGCGGCAAATAGCGCACTATACGGTCGGCAATTTTCCTCATTTTTTTCACCGATAAAACTTTCACTAAAGGTAAAAAGTAACATCAGTTGCTGTGATTGTTGGTGATTTTTATTATGTTGCAGGTGAAAATCTTCCGAAACGAACTGATAAAACGTATGTTGGGTATTAAAAATCAAACTGAGTGCATCAAGCAAACTCGATTTACCCCAAGCATTCTCTCCGATTAATACCATATTGGGTCTTAACGTAATGGATAAACGGTTAATGCCTCTGAAACCGATAATATTAATATTACGTAAATACATAATCTCTCCATTAGAAACGTTAGTCTCACACCAGCCTGCAACTGCATTATGCCCGACAAAAACAGAGCAATTATATAACTTTTCAAGATATAAACTAACCGTTCCGTCTTGACCAATTATCATATTCTTTTTAGACTCCATTTGATATTTATTTTATCAATACAACTATATCGGAGACACCCATGAAAAAAACAGCATTCACCTTGTCAGCCCTTGCATTAGCGGCAAGTTCAGCCCAAGCTTATACGTTCGTCGACAACGAAACGAGCGGCACAAAACTGGAATTCCTCGGTTCCGCCCGTATTATGTGGCGTAGCACATCGGAAAAAGAAACCTATGCAGACGGTTCCCAAACGCAAGAACATATCAATCACGCGATTGCCAATAACGGTTCACGTTTCGGCTTCCGTATTACGCAACAGCTTGGCAACGGCGTTTATGCATTAGGTCGCGTTGAATGGCGTTTCCGCGGAACAGGCTCTTCGCAACATGACTTTACCGACATCTATACCCGCCAATTATATGCCGGTATCGGTCATAAACAATACGGTGAATTGACATACGGTCATCAAACAGTGATCACCGATGAAGTCAAACAGACCGATTTACCGAACACCTTAAGTTTAAGTGACGGTTTACTAAACAGTGCGGCACGTAAAAGCGTACAATATGTTTATAAAGGTATCGACGGTTTAAAAGTCGGTGTGTACTACGGTGGCTCCAGTAAACGCGGTAATACCGGTTTGGATTTAAGCAACAAACGTAAAGATACTTGGGGTGCCGGTGCAATCTATAAATATAAAATTGATGATGCACAAAGCATCACTTTTGGTGCAGGGGTAACCAATGAAACCTCCGAACGTTCAGGCGGCAATTATGATGCGACCGCTTACTCATTCGGTACGGCTTATACCTTAAACAAAACCACTCTCGGTTTAGATTTAGAACGTAAACAAACAGACGATCGTTATAATTCAGGTGACAAACGAGTACAGAAAGAAATCCGTACCGTGTTATATCAAAAATTAACCGACGATTGGTCTGCCTACACGATGTATGCTTACAAAACGGATAAAGCGGATTTCACCTCCGCCGCTCGTAGCAATACCGAAAGTAAAACGCATCAATATATGGTGGGTACCGAATATTACCTCGTACCGAAATCAAATCCGTTATACGTAAAAACGTTCTTAGAATGGCAAACCTCCCGTGCGAAAAACTATACGAACGGAGAGAAAACCAGTAAAACGCGCGATAACCAAACCGTTATCGGTTTACGCGCGTATTGGTAATTCATGATGAGCGGACAAGCGGTCTGAATCAACAAAAATTTTGCAAATTTCCTGCCCATTCCGACCGCTTGTAAACATAAAAAACGGCACTTACGCCCAATGTAAGTGCCGTTTTTATATCCATAAACTAAAGATAAAAAATCAATGAACAAGCGGTTCGTTTTCGCTAAAAATTTGCAAAAAATTCGCTCAAACCGACCGCTTGTAAAAATGAAGTTCATCCTCCGTTGTAAAGGATGAGCGGGAAATTTATTTCACTAATTGTACCAAAATACGACGTACAGGCTCTGCCGCACCCCATAATAATTGGTCACCGACAGTAAATGCCGCTAAGTATTCTGGCCCCATCGCCAGTTTACGTAAACGACCAACCGGAACAGTTAATGTACCAGTCACTTTCGCCGGCGTTAATTCACGCAACGTGGTTTCTTTGTCGTTTGGAATCACTTTCACCCATTCATTGTGCGCCGCGATAATCTGTTCAATTTCCGCTAACGGTAAATCTTTTTTGAGTTTGATGGTAAATGCTTGGCTGTGGCAACGTAATGCGCCGATACGTACACATAAACCATCAACTGGAATTGGATTTGCGCTTAAACCTAAAATTTTGTTGGTTTCTGCGTAGCCTTTCCACTCTTCTTTAGTTTGTCCTGTTTCTGGGAGTAATTTATCAATCCAAGGAATTAAGCTACCTGCAAGCGGTGCACCAAAGTTTGCTGTTGGGAAATCTTCTGAACGCATTTCTGCCGTTACTTTACGCTCGATCTCTAAAATAGATGAAGCTGGATCAGCCAGTTCTGCTTTTACAGAGTCTTCAAGTTCACCCATTTGAACCAGCAATTCACGCATATTCTTCGCACCTGCGCCCGAAGCCGCTTGGTAAGTTGCCACAGACACCCATTCCACGAGATCTTTTTCGAATAAACCGCCGATTGCCATTAACATTAAGCTCACGGTACAGTTTCCGCCCACGAAGGTTTTAATGCCTTTTTGTAAACCTTCAGTAATCACATGTTGGTTTACTGGGTCAAGCACGATAATTGCATCATCTTGCATACGTAAGGCAGATGCAGCGTCGATCCAGTAGCCGTTCCAACCCGTTGCTTTTAATTTTGGATAAACTTCGTTGGTATAGTCGCCACCTTGACAGGTTACGATGATGTCTAATTTTTGTAATTCATCGATATCAAAGGCATTTTTCAATGTGCCTGCGTCTTTACCTGCAAAAACCGGGGCTGCTTGACCCGCTTGTGAAGTGGTGAAAAAAACCGGGTTGATATTGGCGAAATCGTTCTCTTGAACCATACGATCCATCAGTACAGATCCGACCATCCCACGCCATCCGATAAAACCTACGTTTTGCATTTTATGCTCCTAAAAGTTTGAAGTTGTGTTTGAAATGAAAAGTCTGATAAATACTAAATTTTTTGCGTAAAAGCAATGAAAATTTATAACTAAACAATTAACATACTAAGAATGAATAATTTTCAAACGCATAAAAAGCATCCTAAAAGATTGATAATAAACAAACGATTTTCTTCAATGTTCAAAATAAATACTATTTACTGACAATTAATTACTTATTTGACCTCTTTTATCGTGTTTTTACGCTAATTTTGTAGTAAAGTTATCAACGTTTTTATTCGGAAACAAATTCAAACACACTAAAGTTTTACTTAACTATTTGATTTTTAAGAGGAATTCATTATGTACTCAAAAGATGTTACAATTACCGCTCCAAATGGTTTACACACTCGTCCGGCTGCTGAATTTGTGAAAGCTGCAAAAGGTTTCGCATCAGATGTGACTGTCACATCAGGTGGTAAAAGCGCTAGTGCGAAAAGTTTATTTAAACTTCAAACGTTAGGTTTAACTCAAGGCACTGTCATCACCATTTCTGCGGAAGGTGAAGATGAGCAAAAAGCGGTAGATTTCTTAGTAGATTTAATCCCTACGCTAGAATAATTGTCTTCCTTTAATTTATTGCGACTTTATCGCCCCATCTTCTTTCAAGCCTTTTACTTCAGGTAAGAAAATAAAGGCGGTAAAGTCGTTGTGCTATTTAGCATTGTCGTATTATTTTCTACAGCAAGGATTACATTATGATTACAGGTATCGCAGCTTCCCCAGGGATTGTGTTTGGAAAAGCGCTCGTTTTAAAAGAAGAGCCTATTGTTCTTAACACACAAAAAATTACGAGTGCTCAAGTTGAGGCTGAAAAAGCGAAGTTTTTTGCCGGACGCGAAAAAGCCGCAGCTCAATTAACCGCAATCAAAGAGAAAGCCAGACGCACGTTGGGCGAAGAGAAAGAAGCTATCTTCGAAGGTCATTTAATGATTTTAGAAGATGAAGAACTCGAAGAAGAGATTATCGGCAGTATCGAGAGCGAGTTGGTGAGTGCCGATGTTGCCGCCAGTCGTGTAATTGATATGCAGGCTTCTATGCTTGCCGAAATTGATGACGAATACTTAAAAGAACGAGCCGGTGATATTCGCGATATCGGTAATCGTTTAGTCCGTAATATTTTGGGTATGCACATTATTGACTTAGGTGATATTCAAGAAGAAGTCATTCTTGTCGCTTACGATTTAACCCCTTCTGAAACCGCTCAATTAAATTTAGATAAAGTCCTTGGTTTTGTCACGGATATCGGCGGTCGTACTTCACATACCTCTATTATGGCTCGTTCTTTAGAACTTCCTGCCGTTGTCGGTACCAATAATGTTACCACACTTGTAAAAAGCGGAGATACATTAATTCTTGATGCCATCAACAATGAAGTACATATCAACCCATCCGCAGCTCAACTTGAAAAAGCAAAAGCCTTACAAACCAAAGTAGCGGAAGAAAAAGCCGAATTAGCCAAATTAAAAGATCTCCCTGCCGAAACATTAGACGGACACCGCATTGAAGTGGTGGGTAACATCGGTACTATTCGTGATGTTGATGGCGTATTACGTAATGGCGGTGAAGGCGTCGGTTTATACCGCACCGAGTTCCTCTTTATGGATCGTACGCAACTGCCGGGTGAAGAAGAGCAATTCCAAGCCTATAAAGAAATCGTCGAAGCCATGAACGGTAAAATTGTCGTACTTCGTACTATGGATATCGGTGGGGACAAAGAGCTACCTTATTTAGATCTTCCGAAAGAGATGAACCCGTTCTTAGGTTGGCGTGCCGTGCGTATCGGTTTAGTTCGCCGTGAAATTTTAGATACACAGTTACGTGCCGTATTACGGGCCTCCGCTTTCGGTAAACTTGCGGTCATGTTCCCAATGATCATTTCGGTTGAAGAAATTCGTGAATTGAAAAGTATTATTGCCAGCTTGAAAGTGCAACTTCGCAACGAAGGTAAAGCATTTGATGAAAACTTACAAATCGGTGTTATGGTAGAAACTCCGTCTGCTGCAGTCAACGCGCGTCATTTAGCGAAAGAAGTTGATTTCTTCAGTATCGGTACTAATGACTTAACCCAATACACTTTAGCCGTTGATCGTGGTAACGAACTTATAGCTCACTTATATAACCCACTAACACCTTCCGTACTCAACTTAATTAAACAAGTTATTGATGCATCACACGCTGAAGGCAAATGGACAGGTATGTGCGGTGAATTAGCCGGTGATGTAAGAGCGACAGCATTGTTACTCGGCATGGGTTTAGACGAGTTCAGTATGAGTGCAATTTCGGTGCCACACGTTAAGAAATTAGCACGTAGTATCAACTATGCAGATGCTAAAGCTCTTGCAGATAAAGCATTAGCACAACCTACTGCAGCGGATATTGAACGATTAGTCGATGAGTTTTACCAAAAACTTCACTAATTAGCATACAAATTCAAAATTCTCGTATAGAATAGACGAGAATTTTGTTCATTTAGTAACGGAGACTTGAATTATGGGATTTTTTGATAAACTATTTGGTGGCAAAAAAGAAGCAACAGCTAAAGAAGTAAAAGTTTATGCGCCACTTTCAGGCGAAATTGTCAATATCGAAGATGTTCCGGATGTTGTTTTTTCTGAAAAGATTGTTGGTGACGGTGTGGCAATTCGTCCAAACGGAAATGAAATTGTTGCTCCGGTAAATGGCACTATCGGTAAAATCTTTGAAACCAATCATGCGTTCTCAATTGAGTCGGATGAAGGCATTGAGCTTTTCGTTCACTTCGGTATTGACACTGTAGAATTGAAAGGTGAAGGCTTTACCCGTATCGCAGAAGAAGGACAGAAAGTGAAAGTCGGTGATCCGGTAATTAAATTTGATTTAGCTTTACTTGAAACCAAAGCAAAATCAGTATTAACACCGGTAGTGATTTCAAATATGGATGAAATCACGAATCTCCAAAAACTTTCCGGTGAAGTGATTAAAGGCGAAAGCGTTGTTTTAACCTTAACCAAATAATTTTTCCGGATTGTTTTAGACAGATAACCTAAACCACGGCGTGCCGTGGTTTTTCTTTTTTTATAGCCATAACCCACTCAAACAGGTAAAATATCGACGATTTTGCGTAAAGGAGCATTCCCTTTACGCTTTTATTTTCTAACTTACTGATTAAACGATTATTTTTGAAAATGGCACATAAATTACATATTACAACCTGGGGTTGTCAAATGAATGAGTACGACTCGTCCAAAATGGCAGACCTGTTAAATTCAACTCATGGATTTGAGTTGACTGAAAATGCCGAAGACGCTGACGTTCTCCTCCTCAATACTTGCTCTATTCGTGAAAAAGCACAGGAAAAAGTTTTCTCACAACTGGGGCGTTGGAAGAACTGGAAAAAAGACAAGCCGAATTTAATTATCGGTGTAGGCGGTTGCGTCGCTTCACAAGAAGGTGAACATATCCGTGAGCGTGCACCTTTTGTGGATATCGTTTTCGGTCCTCAAACGCTGCACCGCTTGCCTGAAATGATTAACCAGATTCGCGGAGGGAAAAGCTCGGTGGTCGACATCAGCTTCCCTGAAATTGAAAAATTCGACCGCTTACCTGAACCGCGTGCGGAAGGCCCGACGGCGTTTGTGTCCATTATGGAAGGCTGTAACAAATATTGCTCATTCTGTGTGGTACCTTACACTCGAGGTGAAGAAGTCAGTCGCCCTGTAGATGACGTATTATTCGAAATCGCCCAGCTTGCGGCACAAGGCGTGCGTGAAGTGAACTTACTCGGTCAAAACGTAAACGCTTATCGTGGCGAAACTTTTGACGGCGGCATTTGCACCTTTGCGGAATTATTGCGTCTAGTCGCAGCGATTGACGGCATTGACCGCTTGCGTTATACCACCAGCCACCCGATTGAATTTACTGACGACATTATCGAAGTTTACAAAGATACTCCTGAATTAGTGAGTTTCCTACATTTACCAATTCAAAGCGGTTCCGATCGTGTTTTAACGATGATGAAACGCAACCACACCGCATTAGAGTATAAAGCGACGATTCGCAAATTGCGTGAAGCCCGCCCGAATATTCAAATCAGTTCGGACTTTATCGTCGGTTTCCCGGGCGAAACGGCGAATGATTTCGAACAAACCATGAAAATCATTGAGCAAGTCAATTTCGATATGAGCTTTAGCTTTATCTATTCCGCCCGACCGGGCACACCAGCGGCAGACTTGCCGGATGATGTGAGCGAAGAAGAGAAAAAAGAGCGTCTTTACCGCTTACAACAGCGTATCAACCACCAAGCTATGCAGTTCAGCCGTGCTATGTTAGGAACAGAACAACGTATTTTGGTCGAAGGTCCGTCGAAAAAAGATATTATGGAATTGACCGGACGTACTGAAAATAACCGTATCGTTAATTTCCAAGGCACACCGGATATGATCGGCAAATTTGTTGATGTAAAAATCACCGACGTTTACACCAACTCCCTACGCGGTGAAGTGGTAAGAACGGAAGAACAAATGGGCTTGCGCGTTGTTGAATCGGCAGCAAGCGTCATCGCCCGCACTCGTAAAGAAGATGAATTAGGTGTCGGCAAATTCGTCGTGAATTTGTAAAATTCTGTCTAAAACAGACCGCTTGTAACGCTTACAAGCGGTCCGTTTTAGCCGAAATTTTGCAAATTAATCCTGTTGCGGTATAAAGCCATCGCTTTGTTTATACTGATATTCCGGATTGAGTAATTCATTGACTAAATAACGGCTCATCCGAATTTCTACTTCTCCTTCCGCATAAGGGCCTAAAACATAAGGCGAATAGACAAAAATAATGTTTTCACCGCTAAAATAGAAATTCGGAGAAATGACAAAATCCTCTTTCTGTGCATAGCCATTATACTTGCCGTTCTCATCTACTCGGCTTTCCGCGTAGTTTTCCCACAACATATCCTGTAATTTCTGACGATTTTTAGGTGCGATCAAATCATCTAATCGAATCACCGCTTTTTTGTCGGTATCAATATTCAAATAACGGGTTGCATAGTTACCGTGCGCACCGCCACCGTAATCATAATAAGTTTGAGTAAACGAAACAATATTATGGCGTTGCCCTAAATAGAAAGATGTCACCATCAGTTTTAAACCAAAAGGCCTAAACTCTTTGGCTGACGCAATATATTCTTGAAATAATTCATCCGATTTTTGTGTAATCGCCTCTTTAGTCACCGGCGATTTCTGCTCTTCTCCCGTATAAGTTTTCATCGTTTCATCTAATAACAACTTATCGAGCCATTCAATATGAGTGACCGGTGCCGTGATCATCAACTCGATATCCGTTTCATCGCTACCACTCTCTTCGGATTTCGGGTGTTTAATTTTTTCCGTTTTATGATAAAGCGTCGTTATATCTACCTTTAATCCAGAAAAATCGTTGCGTTGAGCCGTTTTAAGTGCGGTAAGTTCGTTCTCTTTTGCCGTTAAATCCGCCTGAGATTTTTTTAAATCGTTTTCCAACCGTACAATTTTCTTTTCTGCCTCAAGTACTTTTTGTGTCAAGGTAGAATCATCACATGCCGATAAAACCAATACTGATGAAACCAACACGCTTAATAACGTTTTTTTCATATTATTCCCCTTATAAAAATAAAAAAATCCCCGATACAAAGTCGGGGAAATGCCATTGATTAATCATCTAAGAAACTGCGTAAAGTTTCCGAACGACTCGGGTGACGTAATTTACGTAACGCTTTCGCTTCAATTTGGCGAATACGCTCACGGGTTACATCAAACTGCTTACCAACCTCTTCTAATGTGTGGTCGGTATTCATATCAATACCAAAACGCATACGAAGGACTTTTGCTTCACGCGGCGTTAGACCTTCCAACACTTCATTAGTTGCAATACGCAGACTTTCCGCCGTTGCCGAATCCAAAGGCAGCTCTAACGTGCTGTCTTCAATAAAATCACCTAAATGCGAATCGTCGTCGTCACCGACCGGCGTTTCCATTGAAATCGGCTCTTTGGCAATCTTCAACACTTTGCGGATCTTATCTTCCGGCATGCCCATGCGTTCTGCAAGTTCTTCCGGTGTCGCATCACGCCCCATTTCTTGTAAACATTGACGGGAAATACGGTTCAGTTTATTGATCGTCTCAATCATATGTACCGGAATACGAATTGTACGAGCCTGATCTGCAATCGAACGCGTAATGGCTTGACGAATCCACCAAGTCGCATAAGTCGAAAATTTATAGCCTCGACGGTATTCAAATTTATCCACCGCTTTCATCAAACCGATATTCCCTTCTTGAATTAAATCTAAGAACTGCAAACCGCGGTTAGTGTATTTTTTCGCAATGGAAATTACAAGGCGTAAGTTGGCTTCTACCATTTCTTTTTTCGCACGACGGGCTTTTAATTCACCGTCAGCAATACGACCGCCTATTTCACGGATTTGCGCTATGGTTAAACCGCTACTTTCTTCTAATTTCTGCAAATTGGCGATATTGACACGAATGTTATCCACATATTCCGCCAATTTCGGCGCTCCGCCTTTTTTTGCAGAAATCGCTTTTTCGATCCATGCTTCAGAGGTTTCATGACCTTGGAAGGCTTTCACAAAGTCCGCTTTTTTCATTTTGGCGTATTCCACTGCATAACGCTGAATTTGGCGCTCTTCGGCACGAACCTGTTTCATCATTTTTTGCATAGATTCGACTAACAGATCAAACTGTTTCGGTACTAAACGGAATTCACGGAAAATATCCGACAAGGCTTGAATCTGATCTCTTGAACGTTTGCTGGTACGCCCGTATTTTTGAATAGCTTGTAATGCTTTTTGATGTTGATCACGCAGCGCATAGAATTTTTCACGAGCAAGTTCGGGATCGATGGAGTTATCATCACCGTTATCGCTCGCAGAGTCACCATCTTCATCTTCACTTTCATCATCTACATCAGCAACCGCACTTTCTTCTTCATCATCGTCGACCAATTCATCCTCAAGCGCATCTACCGGCACCGACTCTTCTGCATTCGGATCAACAAACGCGGTGACCAAGTCGGAAAGACGCATACTACCTTCTTCCACTAACACATAGCGACCGATTAGGTCAGTTAACGCTTCCGGATATTCAGCCACTGCACATTGCACTTCATTGATACCTTCTTCAATACGTTTAGCGATATCAATTTCCCCTTCGCGGGTAAGAAGTTCAACGGTTCCCATTTCACGCATATACATACGTACCGGATCCGTTGTACGACCTAACTCGGATTCTACCGTTGAAAGTACTTTTGTGGCTTCTTCCACAACATCTTCATCGGCAATTGTACCGGCAAGCATTAAATCATCGGCATCCGGCGCGACTTCAAGAACTTTAATGCCCATATCGTTGATCATCTGAATAATATCTTCGATTTGATCGGCATCAACCAATTCTTCCGGCAAATGGTCATGTACTTCCGAAATCGTTAAATACCCTTGCTCACGCCCTTGGGCGATAAGAAGTTCTAACTGAGACTGTTGTTCTTCTAATTGAGATTGTTGTTCCATAGCTGTATCCGTATTTGTGCGCGCAAAACAAGTTGTGAATTATACCACTGCTTGCTTGATGATAAAGAGATTTGCAAAAAATTCTAAGAAAATAACCGCTTGTTAATTCCGACCAGAGAGCAGCATCATTAATTCTTGTTTCTCTGTTGAGTTCAATCCTGTGGTGCGGTCTTTCGCCATCAGGAGCTCAATTTGTCTGTCGACTAATTTTTTATAAAAGAAATCCAACGTTTCTATAAAAGTATCTTGAATATGTTCAGGGGCAACGAGGTGATCCCAATTCGCCAAAATTTCGAGGTGGCGATAATTTTCACTGTCACGCAAATGCTCCAATAATCCGCCCATTGAAATACCGACATTCTGACGACAAACGTCCACAAGATTTAAGAAAAGATCAAATCCTTTTTCCTGTAACGATTGTAAGAAAGAAATATCTTCAGGCACATTTTCCACCAGCGCAGGCTGTTGCAGCAATAGCGCAATCAATAAACGCATCGGCGTACGCTCGATTTTAGGCATATTGCGACTGGTTCGCTGATTTTCAATAGCCGTTTGCGGTAATAATGCTTCCAGTTGCGTCGGATCAAATATTCCGAGTTTTTGACCTAAAATATTACGTAGATAAACACGTAATATTTCACCGGGAATCCGCTTAATTAGCGGAATCGCTAAGGAAGCTAATTTTGATTTACCTTCTTTGGTTGAAAGATCCACTTGTACTAATAAAGATTCAAACAAAAAATCGCTGAGGGTTTGAGCGTTATCTAAATAAGCTTCAAAACCCGCCTTACCTTGCGATCGCACAAAACTGTCCGGATCTTCGCCATCGGGTAAAAAAATAAACTTCAACTGCCGCCCGTCGTGTAGATAAGGTAACGCATTTTCCAACGCCCGCCACGCAGCCTCTCGCCCGGCTCGGTCACCGTCATAGCAACAGATCACTTGCTCCGTACAACGAAACATCTGTTGAATCTGTTCACCGGTTGTTGCGGTTCCCAACGAGGCTACCGCGTTATTGATTCCGTATTGCGCAAGAGCAACCACATCCATATAACCTTCGACAACAAACAGAAAAGAAGGCTCATCGTTATGTTGCAAAGCTTGGTATAAACCGTAAAGTTCACTACCTTTATGATAGGTTGCCGATTCCGGTGAGTTCAGATACTTCGGTTTTTCATCCCCCATTACCCTACCGCCAAAGGCGATCACTCGCCCTCGTTTGTCACGAATCGGGAACATCACTCGATTACGAAAACGATCATAAACATTGCCGCGATCATTTTTGGATAACATTCCCGTATCAAGTAACTTCTGAATTTCTTCCTGATTATTGCCGAAACGACGTAATACCGAATCCATCGAATTTGGCGCAAACCCGATTTCAAAACGTTGAATAACCTCCGACGACAAACCCCGTTGTTGTAAATAACTTTGGCTTGGCAGATCTTGGGTAAGCTGTTTCTGATAAAACTTCGCCACCAAATCTAATAATTCATATAAATTACGGCGGATTTTATAACTGGTTTGCGGTTTACCGTCACGATTAATAATGTTTTCGCGCGGTATTTCCAAACCGTGCAATGCCGCTAACTCTTCTACGGCTTCAGGAAATTCAAGTTTGTCATACTCCATCAAAAAACCAATTGCATTACCGTGTACGCCGCAACCAAAACAGTGATAAAACTGCTTAGACTGGCTTACGGTAAATGAAGGGGTCTTTTCGTGATGGAAAGGGCAGCAGGCTTGATAATCACGCCCCGCTTTTTTGAGTTTGATCCGACTGTTGATGAGCTCGACAATATCGGTACGCGCAATCAGATCATCAATAAATGAACGGGGAATAGTACCTTTCATTGATTTCTCCTTTGCAAGCGGTCGGTTTTACGGAAAGTTTTGCAATTTTTCGGCGAAGATGCCGCCTTTTATTGTTTTATAGCATTTGTTTTTTCTATAAAGATCAAAACCGTGATTCCTAAAGGTTTCACGGTCTCAATTTAACTGCGATAACTAATATAAATTAGTATAAACGAGTGTTACGTGCGTTCTCGCGAGCATTACGTTTAGCGTGACGTTTTGCTAAAGATGCTTTTTCACGTTTACGAATTGTTGTTGGTTTTTCGTAAAATTCACGAGCGCGAACTTCAGCCAAAAGACCGGCTTTCTCACAAGAGCGTTTGAAACGACGTAATGCTACGTCAAATGATTCATTTTCACGAACTTTAATTACTGGCATATGCCATCACCTCAGAAAAATATGATTAAATTAAAACCGCGCAAATTGGTGGCGGCATAGAACTAAAAAAGGTGCGGTATTCTACCCTAGCACCAAAATGAAGTAAAGAAATTGTTTCAGGCTAATCGAATAAAACCGACTCGCTCAAGCTCTTACCCGCAAGATCTTTAGCGGATAAACTGGGTTTACCGTCAAGTGGCCAATCAATCGCTACCGTCGAGTCATCCCAAATAAGAGAATGCTCTGCTTGAGGATTGTAATAATCGGTACATTTATAAACAAACTCCGCACTCTCCGTTAGGACATAAAAGCCGTGAGCAAAACCTTCCGGCACCCATAACTGACGCTTATTTTCCGCCGATAACAGTTCACCGACCCATTGTCCAAAGGTCGAAGAGCTTTTACGTAAATCAACTGCCACATCAAATACCGCACCGGAAATAACCCGCACTAATTTGCCTTGAGTATTTTGCGTTTGATAATGTAATCCCCGCAATACGCCTTTTACGGACTTTGAATGATTTTCCTGCACAAAATTGCGATCAGCGACGTGCCGTTTAAACCATTCATCACGAAAAGTTTCCATAAAAAAACCGCGTTCGTCACCGAATACCCGTGGTTCTAATAATTTTACATCCGCAATTTTCGTTTCGATGATTTTCATTGGTTATCCTTAATTTCCTCAAAGGTAGCGCTTAATATTTTGCAATGCCGTACGCCAGTCGCTCGGATCGATATTAAATGTGTGTTTGATCTTGCTCAGGTCTAAACACGAATTTGCCGGACGTTTTGCCGGGGTTGGGTATTCTTGGGTAGTAATTCGATTTACAAGCGGTCGTTTTTCGAGAATTTTTTGCAAATTAGCCTGTTCAAAAATTGCTTGGGCAAATTCATTCCAACTCACATAAGGCTTGCCGCTAAAGTGATAAATTCCGAATACATCTGTTTTACCTGCCAAAATTTGCTCCGCCATTTCAATTAACGCCGTCGCAATATCACCGGCATAAGTTGGTCCACCGATTTGATCATCCACAACGGCTAAGCTGTCTCTCGTCCGAGCCAAACGTAGCATGGTTTTTACAAAATTATGCCCGTGCTCACCGAACACCCAAGCCGTACGCAAAATAATCGAGCGGGGATTTGCTTGTAAAACCGCAGCTTCACCGGCAAGTTTGGTTATGCCATACACGCTTTGCGGTGCGGTTTGGTCATTTTCTTTGTAGGCGGAACGGTTCTCACCGTTAAATACATAATCGGTTGAAATATGTAGCATAACCGCATTAATATGTTTCGCAGCTTCTGCAAGATGCTGTGCACCTATCCGGTTAACTGCGTCGGCAAGCTTCGTCTCGCTTTCTGCCCGATCAACCGCAGTATAAGCAGCCGCATTAATCACCACATCGGGTTGAAACGTTTGCACGGTTTTAAATACCGCAGCTTTGTCAGTAATGTCTAATTCATCGCGATCCAATGCCAATAATTCCGCTTTTCCTTCAAGCTGTTTAACCAAACAATGTCCAACCTGTCCTTTCGCACCGGTAATCAAAAACTTTGCCATTATTTTCTATCCTGAATCAAACGCAACAAATATTGCCCATAATCATTTTTAACCATCGGTTTGGCTAATGCTTCAACCTGTTCGGTCGTCAACCAGCCGTTACGCCAAGCGATTTCTTCCAAGCAAGCCACTTGCAGATTTTGTACGTGTTCGATGGTTTTTACAAAAGAAGCTGCTTCATGCAAGCTATCGTGAGTGCCGGTATCCAACCAAGCAAAACCGCGCCCCAACAATTGCACATTAAGACTTCCATCATGTAAATACATTTCATTTAAGGTGGTAATTTCTAATTCACCACGAACGGAAGGTTTAATTTGCTTGGCAAATTCAACGACTCGGTTGTCATAAAAATAGAGCCCGGTCACCGCGTAATTTGATTTGGGTTTTAGCGGTTTTTCCTCAATCGAAACGGCTTTGAAGTTTTCATCAAATTCGACTACACCAAAACGTTCAGGATCTTTCACCTGATATCCGAACACCGAAGCGCCTTTTTGTTGTGCATGAGTGGCCGCTTTTTTTAGAGCCTGCGTGAAGTGCTGACCGTAAAAAATATTATCGCCCAACACCAAACAAACGCAGTCATCACCGATAAATGTTTCTCCAATTAAAAACGCCTGAGCCAAACCGTCCGGACTTGGTTGTACCGCATAGTGCAGTTGAATGCCGAAATCGGAACCGTCACCTAACAAACGTTTAAATGCGTCATGATCTTCCGGTGTGGTGATCACCAATATTTCACGAATCCCTGCCAACATTAATACCGACAGCGGATAATAAATCATCGGCTTATCATAAACCGGCATTAATTGCTTAGATACACCGCGGGTTATCGGGTAAAGGCGGGTACCGGATCCGCCGGCTAAAACAATACCTTTCATCTTATTTCCTTAAGCATTTCAACTTTTTGCAAAATTCGTTGAAAAAAGCACCGCTTGTTATTTTGTTCCCAAGCGCTCTCGGTTGTAAGAACCGTCTAACACACGGCTCCACCATTTTTTATTATTTAAATACCATTCAACCGTTTTTCGAAGACCGGTTTCAAAGGTTTCTTGCGGTTTCCAACCTAATTCTTTAGCAATTTTACTTGCATCGATTGCATAGCGGATATCATGGCCGGGACGGTCAGACACATAAGTAATCAGATCTTCATAGCGCTCAACGCCTGCCGGTTTGTGAGGAACAAGTTCTTCTAATAATTCACAAATAGCGCGAACTACCTCGATATTCGCTTTTTCATTATGCCCGCCGATATTATAGGTTTCACCGACTTTACCTGCCGTAACCACGTTATAGAGCGCTCGAGCATGGTCTTCAACAAATAACCAATCACGAATTTGCATTCCGTTACCATACACCGGCAACTTTTTCCCTTCCAACGCATTTAGGATCATTAACGGAATTAATTTTTCCGGAAAATGAAACGGACCGTAATTATTGGAACAGTTGGTAACCATGGTCGGAAGACCGTAGGTACGTAGCCAAGCGCGAACCAAGTGATCACTTGACGCTTTGGAAGCGGAGTAAGGGCTGCTTGGCGCATAAGGGGTATGTTCGGTGAATAAATCATGTGTTCCGATTAAATCACCGTACACTTCATCGGTCGAAATATGATGAAAACGGAATGCCGCTTTTTTGTCGGCGTTCAAGCGGCTCCAATAACTGCGTGCCGCTTCCAATAAAGTATAGGTACCAACGATGTTGGTTTCAATGAAAGCAGACGGACCATCAATCGAGCGATCCACATGGCTCTCCGCCGCTAAGTGCATTACTGCATCCGGCTGATGTTCCATAAAAACAGCTTCCAGCGCGGCTTTATCACAAATATCCACTTGTTTAAAGGCATAACGCGGATGGTTGGCAACGGATTCCAACGATTCCAAATTGCCTGCATAAGTTAATTTATCGACATTAATCACGGAATCTTGAGTCTCATGAATTATATGACGAACAACGGCGGAGCCGATAAAACCCGCCCCACCGGTAACTAGAATTTTCATAGTTTTCCTTAATAAATAGTCGCTTATGAGATATTGTACCAAATAAGCACCAAGAAATAGCAGTTAGTCGATATAAACTTTGCTATAATTAATATCTATTTTCCCGAGAGATTCTGCAAAATGCCTGCAATTTTTGAAAAAATAAATCGAAACCATACCACACTCGCAGTCAATATACTGGTTGCCCTCTTTTTTGTGACCGTACTTACCTTTAATAAAGGTTATAGTTATGCACCGATGATGCTTGGTATATCCGCCATGATTTATCTTTTCATCTATTTATTCGGATTTAAGAAAAAACTTTCTCCGAGTCAACATGATAAACAACTCATTTTCGCGTTTATTACGTATTTTGCCACCTTTGTTGTATCTACCGTCGTTCATAGTGACGGATTCAGAGTCATTGATAATCCGAGCCGTGTGCTACTCTTTCTGCCGTTGATATTATTGTTTACACATTTTCCTCTTCGCCTCAACATGATTTTACATGCGATTCCCGTCGGAGCTGCCACCGTAGGTTTACTTGCGATATACCAAAAATTCTATTTAGGTTTAGCAAAACCTTTTCCAGACACGATGCATATTCAGGCAGGCAATATTTCTATCGCTTTGGCAGCATTTAGCCTTGTCATTGCGCTTTACTGGGGAATCAAAAAAGAATTTAAATTCACCTTATTGTGCTTGTTAGGCGCTTTGTTCGGTGTTCTTGCCAGTGCATTATCCGGAGCAAGAGGCGGTTGGATCGGATTACCTTTTGTAGTCGCAACGATTTTATTTTTTTATCGCCAAAACCTCAGTAAACGTTTTATATTACTGGTTGTGGGTATTTTTACGACTTTTATCACCTTACTCGTTATCAATCCCAACACCGAAGTCATTCAAAGATACCATGTCGCAAAATCCGATCTGACGCTCTATTTTGAAAAAGGGCATAAAAACACGTCTCTCGGCGCACGTTTTGATATGTGGGAAAATGCGATTTTAGGTATTCAGGAGAAGCCGATTCTCGGCTGGGGAAGTGAAGGTTACCAAGAGTTAAAACACTCTCAAGTACAAAATAAGACGATGGCTCAAAGTACATTATCGTTTAATGATACCCACAATCAATATTTAGAATCTTGGGTGAAGCGAGGAATCGTCGGGCTTATCGGGTTACTCCTGATACTTTTTGTACCGTTGCGCTATTTTTTCAAACGGGTAAACAGCGATAACTTAGAATTAAAATGTATTGCCGTCTTGGGGATAACGCATATTTTATCCACCATGTTCTATTTTTTAAGCCAAACATTTTTGGCTCATAATTCCGGTTCAATTTTCTATTTTTTTGTATTAATTGTGTTTTATTGTTTGATGAAAACACAGGAAAAGGCAATATCATTGAAGAATTCATAATAAAAAACTGCCCTTACAGCGTTAATATCATATTCGACACGTAAGGGCAGATTTTTAACATTATACTATTTCGATTAGAAACGATATGCGACACTCGCACTGAAAGCATTACCTTTCAATTTAGTGCCGTTATGCTTTAAGTTGCTTCTTAAATATTCCGCACCGATTTCAATATCGTTTGATACGGCGTATTTCGCACCGAGACCGTAACCGAAGCCTTTGAAGCTGCCGATATCACCGACTTTACTGACACTGTAATTCAGTTTTACATAAGGGAGTAAATCCGGTAATACGCGGTAGCCTTGCTCGTAGCCTATGCTGAATAAGGTTTTTTGACGAACGTCATTAAAGATTTTTGAACTACCGATTTTCGCTTTACCTTCAACGATACCCACAAAATTGTTACCGTAATCCATACCGTAGTCAACAATCAAGTTGACCCCTGTCGCTTGTTTGCCGTTTAAGCTGCCGCTTTTGTATTTAACGGTGGTGACATCGACACCGACGCCGATACCGGTAAAGGTTTCACCGACCGGTGCGGCAAAGGCTGCCGTAGAAACGAAGCCTGCAAGTGTCACTAAAGCTAATTTTTTCATAGTAAAAACTCCTGATGAGTGTTAAAAAAGCGACCTAAGTTTACCCATTCGTTTTCGTCAAGACAAGCAAAGGGACGCAGTTTTGTAAATTTCGTTGAAAAACTGACCGCTTGTTAGCGTTTTTTTGCCTTTGTCGTCGAACTTTTTTTCTTCGGCTTCGTGGCGTTTTTCTCGGTTTTTTTCTTTACCGCTTTTGCGGTACCGGGTTCTTTAAAGATCGGCTCCGCCGCTTTTTTCATCCGCTGTTTGGCGGTTTTCCCTTCGCTCTTTGGTTTGCGCAGGCTGCCGACAAGTTCAAAATCGATTTTTTTATCGTCCAAATTTACGCTGATCACTTTAACTCTGACCGGATCGCCCAAACGGTACATGACCCCGCTGCCGCCCGAGAGACGTTGGCGGTCGCCGTCGTAGTGGTAGTAATCATTGTCGAGCGTTGAGATGTGTACGAGCCCGTCAATCAGTAATTCATTGAGTTTAACGAACAAGCCGAAGCCGGTAACGCTGGTAATAACACCGTCAAATTCTTCACCGATATGGTCTTGCATATATTCGCATTTCAGCCAATCCGCCACCTCCCGCGTGGCTTCATCGGCCCGACGTTCCGTGGCGGAACATTTTTCGCCCAAGTAAATCATTTCATCCAATGAGTAGTGATAACCGCCGTCGTCGGTATAAATGCGGTTTTTGCCTTTTTTCTTATCCAACAAATATTTGATTGAACGGTGGAGTAACAAATCCGGATAGCGGCGAATCGGCGAGGTAAAGTGCGCATATTCGCCCAATGCCAATCCGAAATGCCCTTCGTTTGCCGGAGAATAGACCGCTTGTTTCAGGGAGCGGAGCAGCAAGGTTTGAATCAATTCATGATCCGGGCGCTCACTGACGGCTTCGAGTAATTTGGCATAATCTTTCGGAGACGGCGTTAACCCGCCGTCCAGTGATAAACCGCACTCGCTCAAGAAGGCACGGAAGGAATTGAGTTTTTCTTCACTCGGTTTAGCGTGAATACGGTATAACGCCGGCTCTTCGGCCTCTTCCACCAAACGGGCGGCGGAAATATTGGCGAGGATCATGCACTCTTCAATGATTTTGTGTGCATCATTACGGATGATCGGTTCAATACGTTCGATCCGACCTTGCGGATTGAAGACAAATTGGTTTTCAACGGTTTCAAACTCAATCGCTCCGCGCTTATGACGGGCATTGAGTAACACCTTATACATGGCGTGCAATTCTTCCAAATGCGGCACTAAAGCGGCGTAGCGTTCACGCAGGGCTTCATCGCCGTTTAAAATGTTCCACACTTTGGTGTAGGTTAAGCGGGCATGGGAATTCATCACGGCTTGATAAAATTGGTAGCCGGTGAGTTTACCAGTGGCGGAAACGGTCATTTCCGCCACTAAACAGAGGCGATCAACCTGCGGATTCAGCGAACATAAGCCGTTGGATAAGACTTCCGGCAACATCGGAATGACCCGATTCGGAAAGTAAACGGAATTGCCCCGCTGATGGGCTTCGATATCCAGCGCGGTTTTGGGGCGGACGTAATAGCTCACGTCGGCAATCGCAACCCACAGCCGCCAACCGCTTTTTTCACGGCGACAAAAGACTGCGTCGTCAAAATCGCGTGCATCTTCGCCGTCAATGGTGACCAACGGCAAATCGCGTAAATCCACCCGTCCCGATTTGGCTTCTTCCGGCACCTCTTCACTGAATTGGCGGATCTGTTTTTCCACGCCTTCGGGCCAAATATGCGGAATATCATGATTGCGTATGGCAATTTCGATTTCCATGCCCGGCGCCAGATTATCGCCGAGGATTTCGGTGATAAAACCGACCGGACGTTTGAAATCGGCTTTACGGGGTTGCAGCTCGACCACGACGACTTGTCCCATACGGGCACCGAGTCGGTGTTCTTCGGGGATTAAAATGTCCTGATTAATACGGCTGTCGTCCGGTACCACATAGCAGATCCCCGATTCGGTAAAAAAGCGACCGACAATGTGTTTTTTACGGGCTTCCAACACCCGCACAATCCGTACTTCTTTACGTCCGCGGCGATCGGTGCCGTTCGGTTGCGCTAACACGAAATCGCCGTGCATAACCCGCAACATTTGAGCGTTAGGAATAAACCAATCGTCCTTATCGCCGTCGACTTCCAAAAAGCCGTAGCCGTCACGGTGTCCGATGACGGTTCCTCGGATTAAGTCCATTTTTTCCGGTAACGCATAACGACGGCGTTTGGTGAAAACCAACTGTCCGTCGTTTTCCATCGCGCGTAAACGACGGCGCAATGCTTCTTGGCGTGCTTCATCGTCAATGCGGAAGGTATCCAGCAGCTCTTCTTTGCTCATCGGGGCGTTGTAATCGCGGATAGTTTGGAGAATAAATTCCCGACTCGGTACGGGGTTGTCGTATTTTTCGAGTTCTTGTTGATAATTCGGATCTTGTTTCATAGTGATTTCTCTTTTTTGATTATTATAAGAATGTAGTTATTGTTGATAATAACGGGCGGAAGGTAAATGCAATTCGATTAGAAATCGTTTGACTAACGATATTGATGCGGATACTAACATAGATTGATCATATTAGCGAAAGCTTTTGGAGAAAGAAAAACAAGCGGTGCGATCTTGCAAATTTTTTGCAAAATCACACCGCTTGTAAAGGTATGATGAATCGTGTTCCGCACCAAACGCCCGGCAAAGGGATCTCGGAAATCCAGCCGTCTAGATTGCGAGACGGCTTGTTTTTGATTACACTATGGCAAAATTTTTCTGACGGGATTCAACATGGCAGACTGGAACGGTAAATATATCAGCCCTTATGCTGAACATGGTAAAAAAAGCGAACAAGTAAAAAAGATTACGGTGTCCATTCCGATTAAAGTATTGGAAATTTTGACCAATGAACGAACGCGACGCCAAATTCGTAATCTGCGCCATGCGACAAACAGTGAATTGCTTTGCGAAGCGTTTTTACATGCGTTTACCGGGCAGCCGTTACCGACGGATGATGATTTAATGAAGGAACGCAGTGATGAGATTCCGGAAAGCGCCAAAGAAAAAATGCGCGAGATGGGGATCAATCCTGACGAATGGCAGTATTAAGTACAACCTCGCCCTTGCGAGGTTTTCTTTTAAGGGAGTATCCGTGATAAATTCAAAACAGATTATCCGAGAAGTGCGTTGGGCATTGTGGTTGACGCTGATTTATCTGGCAGGTTGGATTGGATTTGCCTATTTTTCACCGACGGGACGCGGTTTTTTAGGTTTCCCGATTTGGTTTGAATTAAGTTGTATTTATTTTCCGCTGCTTTTTACGTTGTTGATTAGCGTGGTGGTAAAACTGATTTATCAAGAGGTGGATTTGGACGGAGGTAAAGATGAACGCTGAAATGTTAATTCCGTTGGTCGCTTACCTTGTCTTTGTATTCGGTGTAGCATTTTATGCGTACCGTCAACGTCAACGCGGCTCTTTTTTATCGGAATATTATGTCGGTGGTCGCTCGATGTCCGGCTTTGTATTGGCGATGACAACCGCGGCAACCTACGTGGGCGCAAGCAGTTTTATCGGCGGACCGGGCGCCGCCTATAAATACGGTTTGGGCTGGGTTTTGTTGGCGATGATTCAAGTACCCGCCGTGTTACTGACCCTCGGCGTTTTAGGCAAAAAATTTGCCATCATTGCACGGCAAACAAACAGTGTCACCGTCAACGATATGTTGTTTGTCCGTTATAAAAGCCCGTTAGTTGTTTGGCTGTCAAGCTTTGCCTTGTTGATTTCGTTTTTTGCGATGATGATGGTGCAATTTATCGGTGCAGGACGTTTATTGGAAACCACATTAGGGATTTCTTACGGCTCGTCTGTGTTGATTTTTGCCTTTACGGTCGGTATTTACACCTTTATCGGTGGTTTTCGAGCCGTGGTATTGACGGACACGATCCAAGGCATGGTGATGGTGATCGGAACCTTGCTGCTGCTGGGCGGCGTGATTTATGCCGTCGGCGGTGTGGAAAATGCCGTTAACCGTTTGGAAGCCATTAACCCGCAATTAATCGAGCCTTACGGCATTGATGAACGTCCGCTTGATTTTACCTTTATGGCGTCATTTTGGGTGTTGGTTTGCTTCGGCTTGATCGGTTTACCGCATTTGGCGGTCAGAGGCATGGCGTATAAAGACAGTAAAGCCTTGCACCGTGCTGTAGTGATCGGCACCGTCGTTGTTGCCGTGTTGATGTTCGGTATGCACCTTGCCGGTACGCTGGGAAGGGCGTTGATTCCCGATTTAAAAGTTGCGGATCAAGTGATTCCAACGTTAATGTTGCAAGTGCTTCCGCCGATTGTGGCGGGAATCTTCTTGGCGGCGCCGATGGCGGCGATTATGTCATCGATTGATTCTTTATTGATTCAATCTTCTTCCACTTTGATTAAAGACTTATACCTTGCCGTTCGTCCGAAAGCGATTGCCGACGAACAACGGATTAAGTTTTTTTCCACTGTCACCACATTAGTGATTACCGTGCTGGTGGTTATTGCCGCAATGGATCCGCCGGAGATGTTAATTTGGCTGAACTTGCTTTCACTAGGCGGGTTGGAAGCGACTTTTCTGTGGGTGCTCGTATTGGGGCTTTATTGGAAAAATGCAAATGCAACCGGAGCAATTTCGTCCATGGTTGCAGGTTTAAGCAGTTATGTGATTATGACTGCCTTCGGTATAAAGCTCCTGAGTTTCCACGCTATTGTTCCTTCGCTGATAATAGGTTTGATGGCTTTCTTGATCGGTAACTATTTTCACCGAATTCGACAAGTGCAGTAACTAATGCCGTAAGCGGTTAGAGAATACGATTTTTGCAAAATAATCTTCTTTTCTGACCGCTTGTTTTTTTATCTTTTGATAATTAATCAATTTCTTAATCTACTACAATTAATTTAGATGAAATCTAATTTTATTAAAATAAATTGAATTATATTCAACAAATAATCTAATTTATTAAAATTCAACTCTTTCCTTGTTGGACTTTAGGTTTCTCTGTGGTATGTTGCTTACGTTGCACTGATACAGTGCAGCATTATCTATTATTAATAAAACGAAAGAGGATGACTTATGTCCAATGCAAATACAATCGCTAATGTCGCCAAATTGATTCGCGAAAACGATATTAAATTTGTGCTACTCAAATTCACTAGCATCAAAGGTAAAGAACACGGCGTTTCACTGCCGGTAAGTTTAGTTGCCGATGATTTAGAAGACCTGTTTGAAGACGGTAAAATGTTCGACGGTTCGTCCGTTGAAGGTTGGAAAGCCATTAACAAAGCCGATATGTTGTTGATGCCGATTCCGGAAACCGCTGCGGTCGATCCTTTC
>NZ_JBGXYA010000036.1:0-97305 GCF_041814905.1 Glaesserella sp.
GGGCGAAAGGTCGGTTGGCTCCGGCACTTCAATTTCTTTCTTTTTCTTCGGTTTCACTATTTTCGGGGGTTGAGGCTTTTTATAAGGGGATTTTACGCCATCAAGTCCTCTTTCACGAAAGGCTTTTAGCCAATGAATTACTACAGAATGGGGAATGTGATGAAGTTTTGCCACCTCGCGGATACCAACATCCTGCTCGATGACCAATTTGATAATGTCTAAACGAAATTGATAAGGATGGGACATAATCTGCACTTCAAATTAGGTATCCAAGTTTTGGGGTGCAGATCATGTTTTTTAATGTCCACTTAACACTTTCGCCGGTTCTAATTTCGATGCGCGAACCGCCGGATAAAGGCTGGCAACCAAACTTAACACAATGGTTGCAAGTAAAACCCACACAATGTCCAACCAATGAATTTCACTTGGTAGGAAATCAATAAAATAGACTCCGTCAGACAGTAGTTTTGCCCCGACCAAGCCTTCAATCCATTTGATAATCGTCGTTAAATTCAGCGAGGTAATCACCCCAAGAATAATGCCAAACAGCGCACCTTTCATTCCGGACAGCAAACCATACCATAAAAAAATCTGCCGAATAAAACGGTTATTGGCACCCAGTGTACGCTGAATGGCGATATCGCCCTGTTTATCTTTTACCGCCATCACCAAGGTGGAAACAATATTAAAACAAGCGACACCAATCACTAATACCATGGCGATATACATAACGGTACGAATAAGCTGAATATCGTTATACATATAACCGAACTTATCGATCCACGTTTGCAAATAAAGCGATTCGGGGAAAGAGGCTAATTCAGGGTATGCTATTTGACGTATGTCGAAGGGGGCATTAACCGCTAACTCTACACCAGAAATTTGATTCGGATTGAGTTCGAGCAGTTCTTGAGCTTTTTCCAAAGTTAACAACGCATAGCTGTGATCAAGCTGCCCGTCTAAACGCAAAATACCGGTAACGTCCAAACCAAAACGTAACGGTTGCGCTAATTTACCGTCATCCGTTGATTGCGGTAAAACCACGCTCACTTCGTCACCGACTTCAACGCCCAAATCACGCGCAATACCCGCTCCGAGAATCAACCCTCCATGTTGGTGAAATGCCTGCCACTGTTCGGGCAAAACAAATTGTCCCAATGTGCTGACGTTGTCTTGTTTAAGCGGTTCAACGCCCCGCACCTGCGCAATTTTGAGTTTCGAACCGTTTTCAATCAACGCCGTAAAGCTCACAAAAGGAGACACCGCAATAATTTCCGGCTTTTTCTCAAGATATTCGATCAAATCCTGACTCTTTTCGAGAATCCCTTGTTTATCGGTGGAAGAGGCAACAATCTCAGCATGGGGAACAACCGAAAGAACCCGTTGGTTTAACTCCCGTTCAAAGCCGTTCATCGCACTTAAACCAATAATCAACACGGCAACACCCAACGCAATACCTACGCTTGAAAACAGGGAAATCAGCGATACCAAGCGATTTTTCTGTTTACCACGCTGATAACGCCAACTGATAAAAAATGGGGTATTCATTAGTTTCCCTCACGTAATACGCCGTCTTGCATAATCAAACGGCGGTTTAGTTTGTTGGCTAAATTCAAATCGTGAGTCACTAATAGGAAAGCAATCTGCTGTTCTTGATTTAAACGTTGAATCAGTTCAAAAATACTCTCGGTTGTTTTTTGGTCGAGATTACCCGTCGGTTCATCAGCAAGGACTAACGCAGGGTTATTCACCAACGCACGAGCAATCGCGACACGCTGGCGTTCACCGCCCGATAACGCTGAAGGGCGATGGGTAATTCGATGAGCCAATCCGACCGCTTGTAAC
This sequence comes from Glaesserella sp., assembly GCF_041814905.1. Taxonomy (NCBI): domain Bacteria; kingdom Pseudomonadati; phylum Pseudomonadota; class Gammaproteobacteria; order Pasteurellales; family Pasteurellaceae; genus Glaesserella; species Glaesserella sp. The sequence continues at coordinate 1,846 of NZ_JBGXYA010000036.1, forward strand.
ATCTTCTCTGCGCGATCTTTCGCTTCCGTTTTATTTTGGTTTCCGATTAACATCGGCATCATCACATTTTCCAACGCAGAAAAATCCGCCATTAAGTGATGAAATTGATAGACAAAGCCAAGATGTTGATTGCGTAATTTTGCAAGGGCATTGCTACTGAGCTTTTGCAACGATTGTCCTTTGATAAAGACCTCGCCGTCACTCGGTTGATCTAAACCGCCAAGGGTGTGTAATAAGGTACTTTTGCCTGATCCGGAGCTACCGACAATCGCCACAAGCTCACCTGCATTCATTGAAAAGGAGACGTTGTTAAGCACCTGAGTGGCATTTTCGCCCTCTTGATAAAATTTGCTGATATTTTCACAGCGAAGAAGTTCGTTTGAAGACATTCTGTTTTACTTTTTGAAAGAAATTATTACGTTTCATCTTAAACAAAAAACGTGACGGATGCCACCCGAAAACAGTAAAATTAAATCGGACTTACATCCTCTTTCTACTTCTATTAATCGGAGAAAATTATTATGTCATTTCAAAATTGGACTGAACATACGGCCCACGTGAAAAAATCATTCGGCGAATTAGGCAAAAAGCACCCGAAAATGTTGCAAGCTTATGCGGCTTTAGATCAAGCGGCTGCCGCGGAAGCATTGGATGAAAAAACGCGAGAATTGATTGCGATTGCGGTCGCGATCACAACACGTTGTGAAAGTTGTATCAGTGTTCATGCCGAAAAAGCGGCGAAAGCCGGTGCAACGGAAAGTGAAATTGCCGGTGCATTAGCCACGGCAATTGCCTTAAACGCCGGGGCTGCCTATACCTACGCATTAAGAGCATTGGAAGCCATTGAAGAGCAAAAATAAGGCGATACCATAAACAAATTTAGCGGCATATCTGCTATGCCGCTTTTTCTTCTCCGTTCTCGCGCTAAAAACGCCCGTTTCGATCAAATATCCCGTAAGTTTTTGTGACGCACATCACTTTTTTACAAGACAAAACTGCAAAATCCATTTAGTATATAGCTGTTTTTTTCACATTAACTCTCAATTAAGAGGATATTAACAATGGCAAAAATCGTTAAAGTAATCGGTCGTGAAATCATTGACTCACGTGGTAATCCAACCGTAGAAGCGGAAGTTCATCTTGAAGGTGGCTTTGTTGGTTTAGCAGCTGCGCCGTCAGGTGCATCAACAGGTTCACGCGAAGCATTAGAATTGCGTGATGGCGACAAATCACGTTTCTTAGGTAAAGGTGTATTAAAAGCCGTTTCTGCAGTCAACAACGAAATTGCTAATGCAATCGTCGGTAAAGATGCCTCTAACCAAGCTGAAATCGACCAAATTATGATCGACCTAGACGGCACGGAAAACAAATCTAAATTCGGTGCAAACGCAATTTTAGCGGTTTCTTTAGCAAACGCAAAAGCTGCGGCGGCATCAAAAGGTTTACCGCTTTATGCTCACATTGCAGAGCTTAACGGTACTCCGGGCGTGTACGCTATGCCATTACCAATGATGAACATCATCAACGGTGGTGAGCACGCAGACAACAACGTTGATATCCAAGAGTTCATGATTCAACCTGTTGGTGCAAAAACATTAAAAGAAGCACTTCGTATCGGTGCTGAAGTATTCCACAACTTAGCTAAAGTATTAAAAGGCAAAGGTTTAAATACTGCAGTAGGTGACGAAGGCGGTTTCGCACCGAACTTAGCGTCTAACGCAGACGCTCTTGCATGTATCAAAGAAGCGGTAGAAAAAGCGGGTTACGTGTTAGGTAAAGATGTAACTTTAGCTATGGACTGTGCGTCTTCCGAGTTCTACGACAAAGAACGTAACGTATATGACATGAAAGGCGAAGGTAAAACATTCACTTCTCAAGAGTTCACACACTACTTAGAAGGCTTATGCAAAGAGTACCCGATCGTGTCTATCGAAGACGGTCAAGACGAATCAGACTGGGAAGGCTTCGCATACCAAACTAAAGTATTGGGTGATAAAGTTCAATTAGTCGGTGACGACTTATTCGTAACCAATACGAAGATCCTCAAAAACGGTATCGAAAAAGGGATTGCGAACTCCATCTTAATTAAATTCAACCAAATCGGTTCATTAACCGAAACCTTAGCGGCAATCAAAATGGCGAAAGACGCAGGTTACACCGCGGTAATCTCACACCGTTCAGGCGAAACCGAAGATGCGACTATTGCAGATTTAGCGGTCGGTACAGCGGCAGGTCAAATCAAAACCGGTTCAATGAGCCGTTCAGATCGTGTTGCGAAATACAACCAATTAATCCGTATCGAAGAAGCTTTAGAGCGTGCAGGTACGCCGGCACCGTTCCCTGGTCGTAAAGCGATTAAAGGTCAAGCATAATCGGCGTTGATTGATTAAATACAGCCACCTTGAGCAATCCGGGTGGCTTTTTTATTCATACATTACCGTTTACAAGCGGTAAGATATCGATAAAAATTTGCAAATGGAAAAAGAACAATGCTCTACTCAGTGCTAAACGATCATATCACTCTTGGCACCCCCTATCGCAACGGTGCACATTCCATTAAACATGAACATTTGGTAGTGATGTTTGAAGACGACGGCGAAACCGGTTATTTCTACGCGATGGATTTACACCAAGCTGCTCAACCGGTGGTGGACAGTCTATTCGTGTATAACATCGCCAACATTGAACAACACACCTTAAAAGAACCGCGCCGCTTCCAAATTTGTTGGGATGAAGAAGGCTATAAAGCGTTCTTAATGCTGAACGACTACCCTCACGCCGTTTTTGACTTCCGAGAATTCGTCGGTTATAACCGCAGCAAGTTCCCCGAACCTGAACTGGGAAGCATGTGGCAACATAAAGAAACAACGCCTGAATTAGTCGATAAATGGTTTCGGTCTTAAAGCGACAAGCGGTCATTTTCGCGTAATTTTTTGCAAAAAATCATCCGAAAACGACCGCTTGTTTTATTGACGGTTTTGCACATGTTCACGAATCAACGACAAAAATGCTGGCCCGAAGCGCTCCAATTTACGTTCCCCAACACCGTTAATTTCCAACATTTCATCTTCAGTAGTCGGTAAAAACTCTGACATTTCTTGCAATGTTGCATCGTTAAATACTACATAAGGCGGAATATTCTCATTATCGGCGATTTGCTTACGCAAAAAGCGCAAACGGGCAAACAGATCTTTGTCGTAACGCCGTGACGATTGCTGTTTTTGTAGGTAAGCCGAGGCGGAAAAACTCAAGCGCGGCATTGCCAGCTCCAATCCTGTTTCAGCTCGCAAAATCGGTCTTGCCTCTTCCGTGAGTTGTAACGCCGAATGATTAACAATATTTTGTCGAATAAGCCCCAAATGAATCAATTGACGTGCCACACTCATCCAATATTCTTGCGATTTATCCCTACCGATACCGTAAACAGACAAACTGTCATGCTGATATTCACGGATTTTCTGCTGATTCAACCCGCGCAACACGGCAATTACATGATGTAAACCGAACTTTTGACCGGTACGGTAAATCACCGACATCACTTTTTGTGCATCTAACAATCCATCATACTTTTTCGGAGGATCTAAACAAATATCACAATTTTTACACGGTTCCCGTCGTGACTCGCCAAAATAATTGAGCAGTACTAAACGACGGCAGGTTTGCGATTCTGCAAAAGCGCCTATTGCCTGCAATTTATGTTGTTCGATCTGACGCTGATCGCTTTCCGGTTTTTCCAGTAAAATCTTATTCAGCCATGCATAATCAGCCGGATCGTAAAACAGCAATGCTTCCGCCGGTAAATCATCACGCCCCGCTCTACCGGTCTCCTGATAATAGGATTCAATGCTGCGCGGCAAATCAAAATGTACAACAAAACGTACATTTGATTTATTAATTCCCATTCCGAAAGCGATGGTCGCAACGACAATTTGAATATTGTCTCTCTGAAACGCATTTTGTACTGTTTCTCGCTGCTGAATTGTCATGCCTGCATGATAACCCATCACAGAAAAACGACGAGCAGACAATTTTTCGGTAATTTCTTCCACTTTTTTACGGCTGTTACAATACACAATCCCACTTTTTCCCGGCTGACCACTGATAAATTTAATCAGTTGTTCCATCGGCTTAAATTTTTCCTGCACCGTATAACGAATATTCGGGCGATCAAAACTTCCTAAATATGTATGAGGATTTTCCAGCTTAAGATGTTGAATGATATCCGCACGGGTTGTCGGATCGGCAGTGGCGGTAAGTGCTACAAGCGGTATATTTGGGAAGGTTTTTCGCAAACCGCCGAGTAATGTATATTCGGGGCGAAAATCATGTCCCCATTGAGAAACGCAATGCGCTTCATCAACGGCAATCAAGCTGATTTGACAGAGCGAAATAAACTGGAAAAAGCCGGAAGTCATCACTTTTTCAGGCGAAAGATAGAGTAATTTTAATTGCCCCGAGAGGGCTTTTTGCTCGACTTGTTGTTGTTCTTCCAAGGTTTGAGTGGAATTAAGATAAGCGGCTTCAATGCCATTGGTAAGAAGCTGATCGACCTGATCTTTCATCAATGAAATGAGTGGTGAGATAACCAGCGTAATGCCCTCTAAACAGAGTGCGGGAACCTGATAACATAAAGACTTTCCACCGCCTGTCGTCATAATAACCAAGCAATCGTCGCCAGATAAAACAGCTTCAATCACTTCAGATTGACCTTGGCGGAAAGATTGATAGCCAAAGACGTTATGTAAAACCTCTTTGGCTTTTTCGGAATTGGATATAGGCATTATTCGTTAGTTAAAAGAAACGGTTTCGCCATGGCGGGCAACCGCTTCTTCTAAATGAGACCAGAAAGAACGCCCCTCGGAACTAAGCCATTCACCGTCTCGATAAGCAAAATGAAAACCGCCTAATTTGCTTGCAAGCCAAAGTTCCAGCATTGCCTCTTGCTTATTGATAACAATTTGAGAATCATCATCAAAAGTGATGGTAAATACAGCACCTTGTGATTCGCAATCAACATCACAGTCCTGTTGTTCCAACTGTTCTTCGATTTGCGCCCACACTTGTTCAATTTCTTGGTGAAATTCAGCTAAATTCATAATTGGTCTCTTAAATACAAAATATCGAAAAAATGAGTTCGCTATTTTGAGTTTTTCCGGCTCGCTTTTCAACGATTTTCTACATCCATGCATTATTACGGATAATACCGACGGCAATACCTTCAATTTCAATAAAAGAAGATTTCGGGTCGACCACAATCGCTTTGAGCTCATCATTTTCCGGATGAAGATAGACTAATTCACCTTTTTTCTCTAAACGCTTTACCGTTACCTCATCATCCACTCGCGCCACGACGACTTGCCCGTTGCGAGCGCTGTTGGTTTTGTGAACAGCTAATAAATCACCGTCTAAAATACCGATTTTCTCCATTGAATTACCGTTTACACGCAGTAAATAATCAGCATGCGGGGAGAACATTGCCCCGTTTACCGGATAGTGGCTTTCAACGTGCTCAATAGCCATAATCGGCGAGCCTGCAGCTACTTTCCCGACTAAAGGCAACCCTTCTTCATCATTAGCTGCTTCATTTTCAATTAAGATACGAATACCGCGAGATGTACCCGAAAGCATTTCAATATAGCCTTTACGAGCAAGCGCTTTTAAATGTTCTTCTGCCGCATTAGGTGATTTAAACCCGATTTCACGGGCGATTTCGACACGAGTCGGCGGCATTCCGGTAGTTTCAATATGATTTTTAACAAAATCGAAAATTTCTTGTTGGCGGGCAGTTAAATGTTGACGTTTCATTTCATCCTCACTGTCTTTATATACAGAAAACATTGACATTATATACAGTAAAAATCAATTTGTAACTAAATAAATTCAGATTTATCTAATAAATTTGTGGTAATATTCTTGCTGATATTAATCCAATCATAATTATTCAAAAGGATATAAAATATGTCTGGTTTACTCAGTTTATATCATAAAATTTTAAATTTACCTCTTTCACTATTAGTAAAATCCCGTTCCATTCCGACTAATCCGATTAATGAGTTGGAATTGAACCTTGATCAACCTATTGTTTACGTTTTACCTTATACGTCTCAAAGTGATTTATTAATTCTGCAAAAAAACTGTTTGAGCCTAAATTTGCCTGATCCGCTAAAACCAAATGAAATTCAAGGTCAAACTTTACCGCGTTATGTTTTTTTGGATGAAGGTCGCCGTTTCTTTAAATCTAAAGGAGCGAAAAGTGAAACCGAATCCATTTTCTATCGTTATCTGGATCTTAACCGCCAAAATGAGCAGTTAAATGTGCAAGTTATCCCGGTTTCAGTATTATGGGGACGCGCACCGGGTAAAGAAAAAGGTATTCCTGTCTTACGTTTGCTTGGTCCGTTTCAGCGTTTAGTCACCATGATTTGGTTCGGACGCGATAATTTTATCCGCTTTTCGCAGGCTGTTTCATTGCGTTATATGGTTTCCACCCACGGTGATGACGCTAAAATTGCACAAAAACTTGCGCGTGTAGCCAAAATACACTTTGCCAAACAACGTTATTCGGCAACTGGTCCACGGCTGCCGGATCGTCAAGCAATGTTTAACAAATTACTGCAATCGCCTGCAATTTTAGCTGCAATTGAAGATGAAGCGCAAAAACCCAAAGGCTCTCTGGAAAAAGCCCGTAAAGAGGCCGAAAAAATTCTGGATGAGATTGCAGCCCACGTTCGCCACGAAAGCTTGCGTACCGCAGATCGTCTGCTTAGTTGGCTATGGAACAAACTCTATCAAGGGATTAACGTGCAATATGCCGAGCGCGTGCGGAAATTGGCGCTGGAAGGACACGAACTGGTTTATGTTCCTTGTCACCGTAGCCATATAGACTACTTGCTTTTGTCTTATATTCTTTATCATCAAGGTTTGGTACCGCCACATATTGCTGCCGGGATTAACCTGAACTTTTGGCCTGCCGGTCCGATTTTTAGAAGCTGGGGCGCATTTTTTATTCGCCGTACTTTTAAAGGGAATCGTCTCTATTCAACCATTTTCCGTGAATATTTAACGGAACTGTTCTATCGCGGTTATTCGGTTGAATACTTTATTGAAGGCGGTCGCTCACGTACCGGGCGTTTACTCGAACCTAAAACTGGTATGATGTCGATGACGCTACAAGCCTTACAACACGGTTTAAAACGCCCAATCAGTATTGTGCCGGTTTATATCGGATATGAACACGTATTAGAAGTGGACACGTACGAAAAAGAACTGCGCGGTGCGGAAAAAGAAAAAGAAAATGCCGGTTTGGTTTTACGCGTAATTAAAAAATTGCGCAACCTTGGTCAAGGTTATGTGAATTTCGGTGAACCGATTTTGCTAAATCACTATTTAAATCAACACTTCCCTGAATGGAAAGAAAACTCGGAAAATCATCGCCCGAAATGGCTGAATAGTGCGGTTGAATCCGTATCCGAACAAGTGATGGTTAACATCAATAAAGCCGCTGCGGTCAACGCAAAAAACTTAATCGGTTCAGTGTTATTAGGTTCGCGCCAACGTTCACTCACCCGAGAGCAGCTGATCGAACAGGTAGAAAGTTATTTGCAGTTATTCAAAAATGTTCCATATTCTACAGATATTACCATACCGAATGACTCGGCGGAAAAGATGTTAAATCACGTCTTAACCTTGCCTCGTTCCGGTGTCATATCAGAAAAAGATAACTTTGGTGAAATCATTCGTTTAGAGCGCCAATCTGCAGTATTGATGACTTATTACCGCAACAATATTCAGCACTTGTTTGTATTGCCATCATTGGTTGCAAGCATTGTTTTACACCATGAAGCGGTATCCAAAGATTTGATTTTACAAAGCGTTAAACGTATTTATCCGTTCTTAAAAGCAGAACTCTTCCTCCATTTTGAAGAAGATCAGGTTCGCTCGCATATTGAAGCGACTTTAACCGAGTTTACTCAACAAGGTTTAATTAAAAACGAAAGCGATATGTTTGTGATCAATCGTCGCCGTTTGCGTGCATTACAGTTGCACGCAGCCGGGGTCAGAGAACTGTTACAACGTTATTACATCAGCTTAAGCATTTTGATTGAACAGCCGGAAATCAGTCGTAATGCGTTGGAAAAAGAGAGTCGTTCGATTGCGCAGCGTCTTTCGGTGTTGCACGGAATCAATGCGCCGGAGTTCTTTGATAAAGCGCTGTTCTCCACCTTTAGCACAACTTTGAAAGAACAAGGCTATTTTGATGAAGAAGGGCACAGCGTACACAGTAAAGTGGAAACAACCGAAGAACTGTTACGCGGCTTGATTTCTGTAGAAATTCAACAAACCATTCAAGGTGCAATGGAAAAAACAGAAGAAGCGGAGAAAAAGTCGGAAGAAGAACACCCCGAAGAAAGCGATCAGGAATAATTCCTACTACAAGCGGTCAGTTTGAAGCGATAATTTGCAAAAAATCGGCCCAAACCGACCGCTTGTTAGCTTAAAGAGATAACCACGCCTGCCATTCAGGTAAAGCCAGCAAGCGTTGTTGATAAGCTAACGTTTGCTCACTCAAATAACGGTGCAAACCATAGGTTTCAATTCTGCCGGCGACCGGCATGAAAAATGCATCAACAGCGGTAAAACGTTCGCCACATAAAAACTCACCGCCAAAACGATTCAACCCTTCTTCCCACAGCTCATGAATTCTTGCGAGATCTTTTTCCAATTCTGTCGGGATTTTTACCAATGCAATGTGATCAAGCGGTTGGAAATTGCAAATATTTCGCAAATGCTCAAACCCGGAATGCATTTCTGCACAAGCAGAACGACTCCAAGCTCGGGCAAATCGGTCTTCCGCCCAAACCTGCGGATACTGTTCAGCTAAAAATTCTACAATCGCTAAACTATCCCAAACCACATTGCCTTCGACACATAACACTGGGATTTTTGCAGTAGGTGAAAATTGTTTAAATTGTTTACGTTGCTCGGCCAAATCGTCCAAATAACGTACGATTTTTGTCTCAAACGGAATATCCAATACTTTAAGTAAAATCCACGGACGGAGCGACCAAGAGGATTTCGGTGGATTCACATAAAGTTGTAACATATTAAGCCTCTTTTTTGCTGAATAGTTTTATTAACGGCAGCAATACTGCACAAGCAATTAGTCCGACAATGACACCGACGACCAAGTCAGCAAGACTGACTAAGCTTGGTGCTAAATTTAACCCTTCAATAAAGTGATGTACAAACGGTAATGTGTGGGTAAAAATTCCACCACCGACTAAGAACATGGCGATGGTGCCGATTACCGATAAACTCTTCATAAACCACGGCATAATAAACAGTAACGCTTTGCCGACGAATTGGGAAAATTGGCTTTTCTTCTGTAACATCCATAAACCGATATCGTCTAACTTGACAATTAACGCAACCAAACCATATACAAATACGGTAATACCGATACCGATAGCAGAAAGCGATAAGATTTTGGTTAACGTCGGTGAATCTTGTAATACGCCGAGAGCGATAATGATAATTTCTGCCGACAGAATAAAATCGGTACGGACTGCGCCTTTGATTTTGTCACTTTCCGACACCACTTCTTGCGGCTCATCCGCATCTTTTTTATGTAGAAATTTATGCAATAACTTCTCAACCCCCTCAAAACAGAGGTAAGCCCCGCCGATCATTAACAGCGGATTAATCAATACAGGTAAATAAACAGAAAGTAATAATGCAATCGGAATTAAGATCACTTTATTGATGAATGAACCTTTGGCAACCGACCAAACAATCGGCAATTCCCGTTCCGGACGAATATCTTTGCCGCTGACCTGATTGGCATTTAACGCCAAATCGTCACCAATTACGCCCGCTGTTTTTTTCGCAGCAACTTTAGACATCACCGATACATCGTCAAGTACCGAAGCAATATCATCCAATAATGTAAATAATGAGCTAAATGCCATTTTTGTTTTCCTTTTTTATCCTTGTGGCAAAGGTGCTTATCTTCACGTTTCTTATTCAAAAGTCAAGTCACTGAACCTGTTTTTTCAGTAATGAATCGGATTTAGCACGTCTGAAAAACAAAAAGCCCGCCTATCGCGAGCTGTTAATTATTTGTACTGCGCTAATTTTTGCAATGTTTCAAACGCTTTATCTGTGGCTAAATGAGCTTTTACTTTTTCAACATTGGTTTTTAAATTCCTTTCTCCAAATAAACGCATTACCATTGCAACATTCACTGCCACTGCGTCAATATGAGCAGGTTCACCTTTTCCTTGCAACAAAGCGGTGATTTTTTCGGCATTTTCAGCGGGTTCTCCGCCTTTTAACGCTTCAAGAGAATGGCGTTGAATACCAAAATCTTCAGGGGTTAATGTGAAGTAACGGATTTCTCCGTTTTCTACTTCGGCAACCTGTGTTTCACCGTGAATCGCCACTTCGTCCAAACCTGAGCCGTGAACGACAATCGTATGCTGATGATTTAAGCTATTGACTGTTTCGGCGTAGGTTTTCAGTAATTCAGGGGCATAAACGCCGAGTAATTGATGTTTCGGACGGGCGGGGTTTACCAACGGACCTAAAATATTAAAAAGCGTACAAGTTTTTAAGGCTTGGCGAACGGGAATGGCATATTTAAAGCCTTGATGATATTGCGGTGCAAATAAAAAGCAGAGATTGATCTCATCAAGTGCTTGGCGGGCGGTATCGGCAGAAATACCTACATTAATACCTAATGCCGTTAATAGATCGCTTGCACCGGTTTTACTCGACACGCTACGGCTACCGTGTTTAGCAATTTTCAGCCCCATACTTGCCGCAACAATAGCACTTGCCGTTGAAATATTAATCGTATTCGCTCCATCGCCACCGGTGCCGACAATATCCGCAAAAGGATAGTTGGGTCTTGCAAAAGGTTGTGCATTTTCAAGGGTAGCCGTGACGGCTCCTGCGATTTCTTCAATGGTTTCACCACGCAATTTTAGAGCGATAAGCATAGCGGCTAACTGCTCGTTAGACAGTTGCCCTTGCATTAATTGTTGGAATAAAAAGTGGGATTCTGCTTGGGATAAGGTTTGGCGACTAAAGAGTTTTTCTAATAGTGATTCGTGTTGCATAGGAAATCCTTTTGTTTACATAAGACAATTTGCAAATTTTTCATTAAAACTGACCGCTTGTTCAGGTACAAGCAAGATGCTCGCGCCAGCGTTTATAACTTAATTCAATAACCACTCAACCGACTGTTTCAGTAATTTTGTCCCTTCTACCGTCAAGATCGATTCAGGGTGAAATTGAAAACCGCAAATCGGTAAATGTTTATGACGAATTGCCATCACAATGTCGCCGAAACGGGCATTCACTTCTAATTCATCGGGTAAATTATCACCCATCAACGAATGGTAACGTGCTACAGGCATCGGATTATTGAGTCCTGCAAACATCGCTTGGTTATCGTGTTCGATTTTCGACACTTTACCGTGAAGGACTTGCCCCGTATGGACGACATCACCGCCTAAGGCTTCAATAATCGCTTGGTGTCCTAAACAGATCCCAATCATCGGCACTTTGCCTTTCAGCTCTCTGATAATTGCCAGTAAATTACCAGCTTCCTGTGGATTACCTGGTCCGGGAGATAACGCAACAATACAATCTTCAGTGGTTAACGCTTTCTGTAAAAAGGCTTGCAACGGGTAGTCATTGCGAAAAATCGTTACTGAATGTCCAAGCTGGCGAAATTGATCGACCAAGTTGTAGGTAAAGGAATCGAAATTATCAACGAAAAGAATATTTGCCATTTTGATCTCCTACTGATTCACTTGAGTAATCGCTTTTAACACCGCTCTGGCTTTATGGCGGGTCTCATCGGCTTCTAATTGTGGATCGGAATCCAACACTTCACCACAGCCTGCTTGCACATAAGCCGTGCCGTTTTGCACAAAGGCGGAACGAATCACAATACAACTGTCCAAATTGCCGTCAGAGGTTAAATAGCCGACAGCCCCACCATAACTATGGCGTTTTTGCTGTTCAAACTGGTAAATCAGTTGCATTGCCTTAATTTTCGGTGCGCCCGTAAGCGTTCCCATATTCATACAGGCTTGGTAAGCGTGTAGGGCATCAAGATCGGGACGAAGTGTACCGATCACACGTGAAACTAAGTGCATAATGTGTGAATAGCGGTCGATCTGCATCAAATCAGCAACACGGCGAGAACCGGAAACAGACACCCTAGCCACATCATTTCGGGCTAAATCCACCAACATCAAATGTTCGGCTAACTCTTTTTGATCCAAACGTAGTTCAAGCTCAAGGCGAGAATCCAGCTCTAAATCAATGTTACCTTGCTCATCAAACCCACGTGGACGTGAACCGGCAATCGGATAAATTTCTAATTGGCGATTTTGTTGTGAATATTTCAATGCACTTTCAGGAGAAGCTCCGAACAGCGTGAAATTTTCCCCTTGCATAAAGAACATATACGGACTTGGGTTATTCGCTTTTAGTTGGCGATAGCTCGCAAGGGTATTCGGGCAAGGCAAGCTGAAACGGCGAGAGGGTACGATTTGGAACACATCACCGATATGAATATGATGTTTAAGCCGGCGGACAATGTCTTTAAACGGCTCATCGTCTAAATTTACTTGAACATCGGTCGAAGCAGATGTCACGTCAAGATCGAGATCTTTCCCTACATTGTTTGTTAATTTCTCGGCAAATCGTACCGCTTGTTCGGTTAAATGATCCTGCTCACTCGGATCAAAACAGAAGGTGTGTAAGGTAGCTTGTTGCTGTTGATGGTCGATAAAAATCAACTGTTCCGCAAGATAAAAACTGTAATCAGGGCAAGACAATCCATCATCTTTTAACTCAATATTTTCCATTGGTATAAACGATGCCACCAAGTCATAGCTAAACAAACCGCCTAAATAGATCGGTGAAACTGAATTGGCAAAGAGCTGGCTCACACTACGCAAACCATCAAAAATTGTCGTGGTTTTTAATTTGCTGTCTTCATCTAAGGCTTCGTTGAGCACAGGGAAATTCGCTTGCAAGCGGTCTGATTCTGCAAAAAATTTGCAGACTGGAACTGGATTTAACTGATGTAAGGCTTGTTCGATCAACGGCAAAACTGCTTTACCATTCACCGTTAGAGCTTGGAAATTCACCTGTTGCCCTTCGCAAAAAATATGTAGCGCAGATTGAGCAAAGAGCAGACTTTTTACGCTGTTTTTACTTTGAATTTCTGCCGAATCCAGTAAAAGAGTATGGGGTTGATTACCACATAAATAGTGAAAAATCGCCGTAGTATCGGCGTAATAAGGAAGTTCCCTTTGTTGAATCTGCACGCTCATTTCGCTATCCTTGTTTAAACTTTTGTACTATTAAACTAGTACAATAGAAATAAGTCAAGCAAGATTTTACACAAAATGCCTCACTGCATATCAATTTATCTTATTAATCGAATCACTCAACAAAAAACTTTTTTTGGCGTATTTTAATCAAACGTTCAAATTGCTGAAATATCGTTTCAAAAGCTAAAAAATTTTGAGATCTATGTCAAAATTTTGTAAAAATATTGTTTACTTTTTTGGAATTTACGGCAAATTGTGCAACGCATTCTCAGCATCATAACTCTCTCTAAATATTTAATGAGGTACACCATGTTAGGTAATAAACTAAAAAAAATCGCCAGTGCGATTGCTATCAGTGCGGCGCTTTCTCTTTCTGCTTGGGCAAATGCGCCTATCGTGATCAAATTTTCACATGTCGTTTCAAATGAAACACCAAAAGGGCAAGGGGCGCTCATGTTCCAAAAATTAGTGGACGAGCGTTTAGCAGGAAAAGTGAAAGTCGAAGTTTACCCAAACTCTTCACTTTATGGTGACGGTAAAGAAATGGAAGCACTATTATTGAATAACGTACAAATGCTTGCTCCATCACTGGCGAAATTCGATAAATATACGCCAAAAATTCAATTATTCGATCTTCCGTTCCTGTTTGATGACATCAAAGCCGTTGAACGTTTTGAACAAAGCGAAGCGGGTAAATCATTACTCACCTCAATGGAAGATAAAGGGATTACCGGTCTTGCTTATTGGAACAATGATTTGAAACAACTTTCGGCAAATAAAGAATTAAAACTACCTAAAGATGCGCGCGGTTTAAAATTCCGTGTACAAAACTCTGAAGTGTTAGATGCGCAGTTTAAAGCACTACGTGCAGTTCCACGTAAAATGGCATTCGGTGAGATGTACCAAGGTTTACAAACCGGCGTAGTAAACGGTGCGGAAAATCCGTATTCAAACATTTTCTCGCAAAAAATTCATGAAGTTCAAAAATATATCACTGAATCTAATCACGGTTTACTCTCTTATATGGTTATCGTGAATACCGATTTCTGGAAAAAAGTACCTGAAGATATTCGTACCGAATTAGTTAAAATCTTAGACGAAGTTTCTATCGAGGTGAACAAACAGTCTCATGATCTCAACCTTGGTGATAAAGCGAAAATCGAAGCAGCCGGTACCACTAAAATCGTTACCTTAACACCGGAAGAGCGTAATGCATGGCGTGAAGCAATGAAACCGGTATGGAAAGAGTTTGAAGCAGCAATTGGTGCTGATTTGATCCAAGCTGCTGAAGCGTCAAATAAACAATAAGCGAATTATTGCTAATCTTTGAGTGCGACGGCTAATGGCTAGCTCGTCGCACTTTGCGTTACATCCTAGGAGTAAAAAATGTCTTCTTTAAAGTGGTTTTGGGAGCGTTTTGAGGAGTGTTTTATTGCCATTCTCTTAATGGTAATGACACTGGTAACATTCTTTTATGTTATTTTTAATAACCTCTACAATGTTTTCTTTGATTTAGCGGATGCCTACCCAAGTATGGCAGGTGTCTTTGAGCCAATCGGTGATGTTATTATGACCACCGCCCAAGAAATGACTTGGAGTATTGCACTGACTAAAGTCTGTTTCGGTTGGTTAATTTTCTTCGGTGCATCTTATGGCGTACGTACTGCTGGACATATCGGGGTTGATGTATTAGTGAAAAGATTATCTCCGTCCAGCCAAAAAGCAGTTAGTTTTATCGCTGCTCTATGTTCTTTAACCTATGGTGTATTCATCGCTATCGCAAGTTATGAATGGATTCATGCGATGTATGTTACCGATGTCGGTGCCGATGATTTACATCATTTCAACATTAAATTATGGCAAGTCGGTTTAATTATGCCGATCGGTTTTATTCTTGTTTCTATTCGTTTTATTGAAATTTTAGTCCGTATTGCACGAGGTAAGCAATCAGGCTTAGGCCTTGCTGATGAAAGTGAAGATGCGTTGAAATTAACACAAGGAGAAGAAAAATGACCATCCTAGTTTTATTCGTGCTCTTGTTCGTATTCATGTTCATTGGTGTGCCGATCGCAATTTCACTAGGTTTATCCGGTGCAATTACGATTATGCTGTTTAGCCAAGACTCCGTAAGCTCATTAGCCATTAAATTATTTGAAACATCAGAACACTATACGCTTTTAGCGATTCCGTTCTTTTTACTTGCCGGCGCATTTATGACAACCGGTGGTGTAGCAAAACGTTTAATCGATTTTGCTAATGCGACCGTAGGTCACATTCGTGGTGGTTTAGCAATCGCAGCGGTACTTTCCTGTATGCTTTTTGCAGCACTTTCAGGTTCCAGCCCTGCAACCGTAGCTGCGGTAGGTTCGATCGCAATCGCAGGAATGGTGCGTTCAGGCTATCCGGTAGCTTTCGGTACAGGTATTATCTGCAACGCAGGTACGTTAGGGATCTTGATTCCGCCATCTGTGGTTATGGTTGTTTATGCTGCGGCAACAGAAACTTCCGTTGGTCGTTTATTTATGGCGGGCGTTATTCCGGGGATTCTGCTTGGCATAGCGTTAATGATCGCCATTTATATTGTTGCCCGCGTCAAAAACTTACCGGCTCAACCAAGAGCAACGGTAAGAGAATGGTTTGCCGCAGCTCGTAAAGCGATCTGGGGTTTATTATTGATGGTCATTATCCTCGGCGGTATTTACAGCGGTATCTTCACACCGACAGAAGCGGCGGCGGTTGCAGCAGTATATTCATTCTTCGTCGCGGTATTTGTCTATAAAGACGTAAAATTACGCGATTGCCCGAAAGTCTTACTTGAGTCTGCAAAATTAAGCGTAATGTTAATGTTCATCATCGCTAACGCAATGTTATTTGCTCACGTATTAACGACAGAACAAATCCCACAATTAATTACGGCGAGTGTTGTTGAATGGAATCTACAACCTTGGACATTCTTATTGGTTGTGAACATTGTATTGCTTATCGCCGGCGCATTTATGGAACCGTCTGCGATTATCTTAATTCTTGCACCAATCTTATTCCCGATTGCAATGCAATTAGGTATTGACCCAATTCACCTCGGCATCATCATGGTAGTCAACATGGAAATCGGGCTAATTACTCCGCCAATCGGCTTGAACTTATTCGTGGCGTCGGCAGTATCGAAAATGCCATTAACCGATGTGGTACGTGCAGCAATGCCGTGGTTGATGATCTTACTTGGTTTCTTGATCGTCATCACTTACATCCCGGCAATTTCATTAGCCTTACCGAACTGGATTGGTATCAACTAATATTCGGATTCACCCCCAAGCATAAAAAAGGACTGATTCTGCTGAAGAATCAGTCCTTTTACTTTTACGAATAAGTGACGAAGGTACAACAAATTAACATCACCAACAAAAACGCTGATCAACCTTGTTTTCCTGACGTTGCAGCTCAAACTCCGCTCTATTTTTAGCCACATCGAAATATGCTTTAGTATCGGCAAGCGACTTATCAAGATTATTGATTGCGTCTGCAAGTGCTTTTTGGCGATCTTGCTGTTTTGACGGAATACTCGCTTCAAACAAAGCTTGATAAGGATGAGACTTCACCCAATTCACCGCTTTAAGCTGTAATTCTCGCTGTTTTTCAATGCGACAAAAAGCATAAGGATTCACCACGGCGCCCACTAACCGATCGAAACCGGCATATTCCGCCATAGACATTTTCGATAAATCAAGCACGTGATCGACCATGGATAAACGACTTTGACCGACATAATACCAAAAAACCGCTTCATCTCTTAAGCCTAAATCATAAGCTCTTGCAGCCAAAGCATACATCGTCATCGGCGTCACAAACGCAGGATCCGCCTCAACAATGTTGACTGCTTGCTGAAAACTCTCTCGCGTATTTTTCATTAATAATGCATCGATTTTCGTATACACCTGCACATATTCGGGTACACCGTTTGCCGCAGAATAATAAGGCGCCACATAAATATCGATGGATTTAACCGGCGCTGCATCCGTTTGTGCATAACTGCCGACACAAGTTAAAGCCAATAAAGAAAATAGATATTTTTTCATAATGTTCCCTTTTAATGAAACCGCGATTACTTCAGTAGCCTTTGGCTATTTAATACCACAGTAATGGATGATAGCGCCATGGCAACCGCCGCAATCATAGGATTGAGCAACCATCCCGCCAACGGATACAAAACACCCGCGGCAATCGGAATGCTTACCATATTATAAATAAATGCACCGAGCAAACTTTGTTTCATATTGACCAACACACGTTTTGAGAACGGCAGAATTTGCACCAGCGGTGTTAATCCCGCTTTCATCAGCGATAAATCCGCCGTTTCAATCGCCACTTCACTACCGTTATGCATAGCAATACCGACATGAGCTTGAGCCAGCGCCGGAGAATCATTAATTCCGTCACCAATCATCGCCACTTTTTTACCCTGTTGCTGAAGTTCGGCGATCCGCTCGGCTTTTTGTTCGGGCAAAACATCGGCAATCACACCGTTTAACCCTAACTGCTTGGCATAATAATCCGCAGTCGTTTGACGATCACCGGTCAACATAACACATTGATAACCTTGCGCTTGGAAATCGGCAATCATCGTTTTACTTTCAGGGCGGAGTTGATCTTGTAAATAAAGCACACCGACGGTTTGATCGTTAATCGCAACAAATACTTGTGTACCGATATCCTCACTACAAGCGGTCTGATTCGGCAAAAAGTTTGCAAATTTTCCATTACCGATTTTAACTTCATCCTTACCATATTTCGCAGAGATCCCCATTCCTTTAACGATTTGTATATCGCTCATTTTACAAGCGGTCAGATGTTCACTAAATTTTACAATGGCTTTAGCAATCGGGTGAGAAGCTTGTTGTTCAAGGCTTTTAGCCAGTTGTAATAATTCGGTTTGAGCAAAACCGTTAAATGTTTCCACCTTGGAAACCTGCATTTCACCGGTTGTGAGCGTACCGGTTTTATCGAACACCAACGTATCAATTTCACTGCTTGCCTGTAGCGCGTCAATATTGCGCACCAACACGCCGAATTCTGCCGAACGCGCAACGCCCGCAATGGTTGAAAGCGGGATCGCCAATCCCAACGCACAAGGACAAGCGATAATAAGCACAGTGGTGAAAATCGATAATGCAAACTCAACGTCTTTTCCCAGAGCCAGCCAAATCAAGCTACTGACTAACGCAATACTCACCACGGCAGGCACAAAGACGGCTGCGACTTTGTCCACCCACTGCGCCAACGGCGGTTTACTGGATTGCGCATGGCGAACGGCGGTAATAATCCGCGCCAAGGTGGTTTGCGAACCGACCTGTTCAGCGATAAAAATACCGGCTCCGTCCTGCACAATCGTGCCGGCACGCACTTTATCTCCTGCTTTTTTCTCAATCGGCAACGCTTCACCGGTCAGCATGGATTCATCAACCCAAATCGTCCCGCTTTCCAAAGTGCCGTCAACCGCCAAGCGGTCACCGGTTAAGGCTTGTATCCGCATTTCCGGTTTAATGCCTTTTGCCGGAATGGTTTTTGCAAAATTTCCTTCCAAAACAACCGCTTGTTGCGGAGCGAGATCAAGTAATTTCTCCAAAGCTAATGAAGAACGCTGTTTTGCTTTTAATTCCAAATACTTACCTAAATTTAAAAAGCCAATAATCATAACGCCAGCTTCGTAATAAAGGTGGGAATGAAGTTGCGGTAGCAACGTTAAATAAAGTGAATAAAAAAACGCCACGCCGGTACTCAACGCAATCAGCGTATCCATTGTCGCCACGCGGTTTTTCAAGCTGTTCAACGCACCTGAAAAAAAGTGTTTACCGCTGAAATACATCGTTCCGGCGGTCATTGCCGCCCAAAACAACCAAATCCAACGATTTTCAACGGTCGCTTCCATGCCATAAATCAACCCGTAAATCATTAATGCGGAGCCCACCGCCAACGCTAAAATAAATTGTTGTTTTTTCTCCGCTAACGTTGCTCGGGTTTGTGCCTGCTGCTTTTCGCGGCGCTCCTGCTCACTCTCCAATAACTCCGCGCCAAAGCCGATTTTGGTAATCGCTTGAATCACCGCTTCAGAAGCAACGTTACCTTGTACAAAAGCGGTTTGATCAGCAAGATTGACCGACGCAAACTCAACGTCGGGAATACGGTTGACCACGGTTTCGACACGACGCACACACGCTGCGCAATGCAACCCGCTGAGAAGAAATTGTTGTTCCATCATATTTATAACTCTCGAATCATCATAATGAGCCACGGCATTTTAAAGAGCCTAAACAAGCGGTCTGTTTCCAGCCGATATTTGCAAAAAAATCACCGAAACCGACCACTTGTAACACGCCCTCCGTTTCCTGCAGAAAAGGAGTAGGAACGATTTAGATAACCTTCGCGTCAAACCCGATATCCACAATCGTATCAATCAAAATTTGTGCATTTTCATCACTTTCAATCACTGCGGTTTGCGATGTCAAGTCAATGCTCACTTCACGTACCGTCGGCAGTCCGCGCAAGGCATTGTCCACGCTTTTCACACAATGACTGCAATGTAAACCGTCTAGTTGCAATGTTATTGTCGCCATGTTGTTTTCCTCTTGGTTTTTGTTTAAAGTGAGGCTATCTTAAACCTTAACCCTACGTAAAGGTCAAGTATGAATATCAGTGAAATTGCAAAATTAACCCAACTTTCTGCAAAACAAATTCGTGATTACGAAAAAGCCGGCTTATTACCACGCACACAACGCAGTGACGCCGGCTATCGTCAATATGCCGAAAAGGATTTGACGCGCCTACATTTCATTAGCAATGCGCGCAAAGTCGGTTTTTCTCTCGCGCAGATTCGAGAATTACTTAAATTAAACGATGACGAACACAGAACCAGCCGAGAAGTAAAACGGCTGACCGAACAGCATATCGTTGAACTGCAAGCTAAAATCGCCGATTTACAAAATATGCTGTCACTCTTACAACGCTGGAGCCACGCCTGCTGTGGCAATGACAATCCGAATTGCTCGATTTTACGCGGCTTACAACAATAACAAGCGGTCTGTTTGAAGCCAAAATTTGCAAATTTCCGTGCGAAAACGACCGCTTGTCTTTTTTCATTGTGATAGCGGGGGGAATTCGTTAAAATCCCCCGCTGTTTTTATTTACGTCTGATAACAATAAGAGCTTAAAATGTCTGAAAAACGCTACGGTGCCGATGAAATTACCGTTTTAAAAGATCTTGAACCCGTACAACTCCGCCCGGGAATGTATACCGACACCACCCGCCCGAACCATTTGGGGCAAGAAGTTATCGATAACAGTGTCGATGAAGCGTTGTCGGGCTTTGCTAACCAAATTGATGTGATTTTGCATGCTGATAATTCCCTCGAAGTAGTTGATAACGGGCGCGGTATGCCGGTAGATATTCACTCAACCGAAAAAATTTCCGGTGTGGAACTGATTTTGACCAAACTACATGCCGGCGGCAAATTTTCCAACAAAAACTATACCTTCTCCGGCGGTTTGCACGGTGTGGGCATTTCGGTGGTAAACGCCCTTTCCGAACGCGTTGAAATTACGATTAAACGCGGCGGTGAAATTTATACGATTGCATTTGCCAACGGCGTTAAAATCGAAGAACTCAAAGTAATCGGCAACTGCCCGAAACGCCAAACCGGAACCACCGTCCGTTTTTATCCGAATCCAAAATATTTTGACTCGCCGAAATTTTCGGTCAGCCGTTTACGCCATTTATTGCGGGCCAAAGCCGTGCTTTGCCCGAAACTGACTATCAATTTTACCGATCACATCAATAATACCCAAGAAACCTGGTATTACGAAGACGGTTTATCCGACTATTTAAGCGAAGCATTAAGAGAATATGAATCGTTGCCTAATCCGCCTTTTATCGGCGATGTAGTCAACGACACCGAGGCGGTCAGTTGGGCGCTTTGTTGGTTACCGGAAGGCGGTGAATTGATCGCCGAAAGTTATGTTAACTTAATTCCGACACCGCAAGGTGGAACCCACGTTAACGGTTTGCGTACCGGTTTACTGAATGCGATGGTCGAATTCTGTGAGTTCCGAAACTTACTGCCTCGCGGGGTAAAATTGACTGCGGATGACGTTTGGAACCGTTGTGCCTACGTACTGTCGCTCAAAATTCAAGAACCGCAATTTGCCGGACAAACCAAAGAGCGCCTTTCTTCGCGCCAAGCCTCCGGCTATGTCGCTAATACGATTAAAGACAGCTTCAGCTTATGGCTTAATCAACACGTTCAACTGGGTGAGCAAATTGCCGAAATGGCAATTAGTTCGGCGCAAAGCCGTTTACGTGCAGCAAAAAAAGTGGTGCGTAAAAAATTGGTCAGCGGTCCTGCTCTGCCGGGCAAATTAGCGGATTGCACTTCGCAAGATCTCCGTCGTACCGAGCTGTTTTTAGTTGAGGGAGATTCCGCCGGTGGCTCGGCGAAACAGGCGCGTGATAAAGAATATCAAGCGATTCTGCCGCTTCGCGGTAAAATTCTCAACACTTGGGAAGTATCGCCGGATCAAGTGCTTGCCTCTACCGAGGTTCACGATATTGCCGTCGCAATGGGGATCGATCCCGATAATGATGATCTCAGTCAGCTCCGTTACGGTAAAGTTTGTATCCTTGCCGATGCGGATTCGGACGGTTTACACATTGCAACCCTACTCTGCGCACTGTTTTTACGCCATTTTCCGAACCTCGTGAAAAACGGGCACGTTTATGTCGCAATGCCTCCGCTTTATCGAATAGATATCGGCAAAGACGATGTTTACTATGCGTTAGATGAAAATGAAAAAGAAGCCATTTTAGCGCGTCTTGCTAAGAAAAAAGGCAAACCGAACGTGCAGCGCTTTAAAGGTTTGGGCGAAATGAATCCGAGTCAATTACGTGAAACCACGATGGATCCGAATACCCGCCGTTTAGTACAACTGACATTTGAAGAAACAGAGAATGATGAGCAAGATGATGAGCCGAATACGTTTGAATTAATGGATATGCTCCTTGCCAAAAAACGCGCGGAAGATCGTAAGCAGTGGTTACAAACCCGTGGCGATGAAGCAGATTTAAGCGTTTAATGACGGTCAAACAGCAAAACCCACCGAACGGTGGGTGTTCAATTTGCAAAATAATAGCGGAAACCGACCGCTTGTTACACGCTTAGAATTTAAAATGTTCCAACGCATATTGATATAAGGCGTTTTTCTTATAACCAAAGGATTCCGCCACAATTGCCGCAGCCTTTTTTAGCGGAAGCTCATCACGTAATAAACGCAGTAGCTGAACGGCTTGTGCCGAAATTTCAGCATCGACTTGTTGCGTTTTACCTTCCACCACTAACACAATTTCCCCTTTAATGCGATTGCTGTCCTGAGTCAGCCATTCAATCAGGTGAATCAATTTATCGCCTTGAATGGTTTCCCAAGTTTTTGTCAATTCTCGCGCCATGACGACATAACGGTCATCTCCCAATATGCTTTGCATGTCTTTTAAGGTTTCCAAGATACGGTGGGTTGATTCATAGAAAATTAAGGTGCGAGATTCATTTTCTAATTCACGTAATTTATCCGTACGCCCTTTACTTTTTGCGGGCAGAAAGCCTTCAAAACAGAAACGATCGGAGGCAATACCCGAACTGCATAATGCAGTAATTGCCGCACAAGCACCCGGAATAGGAACAATCTTAATTCCTGCTTGTCTGCAATCACGGACAAGATGAAAACCGGGATCGCTGATAAGCGGTGTGCCGGCATCGGAAATTAAAGCGATATTGCTGCCCTGCTGAAGCTTCTCAACCAATACGGCTGAGCGTTGTTGTTCATTATGGTCGTGTAACGCAAAAAACGGTTTTTTAATACCGTAGTGGCTGAGTAATAATCCACTGTGGCGGGTGTCTTCCGCAGCGATTAAATCAACTTGCTGAAAGGTATTTAAAGCGCGCTGCGTGATATCTTCTAAATTTCCGATAGGGGTGGCGACAATATATAATGTCCCTTGTTGATTGCTGTTATATCCGTTTTTCATTTGCTTTTCAGTTATTTGATAAGTAAGATCACCCCCATTCATAGAATTTTTCAATTTCCGTAATGGAGTTATAAAAATGTCGACTATTTTAGTACAAACTCGCACCTTTAGCCAAAAAATGAAGGCTGTTTTCGTTCCGACTGCTATCGCCCTTTTTTTATCTGCGTGTAGCGGCAGCAGCTTCTTCACAAATCAAGTCACAGAATCATTAAAAGGAGAAGCCTACGCGACTTCTGAATTCTATATTAATAAAGCGGAACAGAGCACAAAATTAGAAGATCAGCAAAGCTACCGCCTATTGGCTATCCGTAAGTTAATTGATGAAAACAAAATGGTTGAGGCTCAAAATACCCTTGATGACCTTAATATTGCCAAACTCAATGACGACCAACGTTTAGAATATAATTTGTTAACCGCACAATTAGCCGCATTACAAGGAAATAATCAACAAGCGCGTGATCTCTTATTGCGTTTACCGTTAGGTCAGCTCAGCCAATCACAAATGTTACGCGCTTATCAAACTCAAGCCCGTATCGCAGAAAACCAAAAAGATGTCATCGAAACGGTGAGAGCACGCTCACTAATGGATAATTACATTACGGATAATCGGGCCCGCCAAGAAAATAATGACAAAATCTGGGAAACCTTACGCAAGGCCAACCGCGGTATGCTGGAAAAAGCAACGCCGGGACCGGGTGAAATGGGACTGGCAGGTTGGTTGGCATTAGTTGTTGCTTATAACCAAAATATGTCGGATCCGGCACAATTGTCGCAAGTTATTGAGAATTGGAAGCGACAATATCCGAACCATACTGCCGCACGTATACTGCCTACCGAATTACAGAATGTCACGAACTTCCAACAAACTCAGCTTAATGGAGTTGCATTACTTTTACCTCTCAGTGGAGATGCAAAAGTTTTGGGAGAAATTATCAAACGTGGCTTTGATGATGCGAAAGGAGCAGATTCTATTGCGGTACAAACTTATGACACGGATAGCGCTCCTGTTGAATCGTTATTATCTCAAGCCAAACAAAACGGCGCACAAACGATTATCGGCCCGTTATTAAAATCGCGCGTCGATGAAATGCTTACTAGCGCTGAAATTAACAATATCAATGTATTAGCATTGAATTCTACACCAAGTGTAAGAGCCGTTGCGAAAGTTTGTTACTACGGATTATCCCCTGAAGCAGAAGCCCGTTCCGCAGCGGATCGTTTCTATCAAGACGGCATTTCTTATGCAGTTGTCGCTGCTCCGCAAGGTGATTTCGGTCAACGTTCTGCAGATGCCTTCGCCCAACGTTGGCGTCAATTAACGGATAAAGATGCCGATATCCGTTATTATCACCAACCGTTAGATATTGCTGCCTCGCTACAGAATGCCGGGTTAGGGCAAGGTAGTGCGCTCTATGCTTTGGGTAGTGCAGAGCAATTACTTGAATTAAAACAAGGCATTGATAATTCCAGTTTGGCAAACCAATTCCCGATTTATACATCCTCTCGTAGTAATTCACCGAATAACGGACCGGAATTCCGTATGACGATGGAAGGAGTAAAATTCAGTGAAATACCTCTACTTTCTGATCCGTCCTCAGAGGAATATAAAAAGGCCGAAAGCTTAGCCGAAAGTGATTTTTCAATGATGCGCTTATATGCAATGGGTTCAGATGCTTGGTCTATTGCCAACAAATTTAACGAGTTTCGCCAAATTCCGGGTTATAAAGTTTACGGCTTAACCGGTATTTTAAGCGCAGGCCCGAACTGTAACATTGAACGTGAAATGACGTGGCTACAATACCGTAGCGGTACTATCGTAAATGTAAACTAGTTATGCGATCACAAGGGCAACGCTTTGAACAACAGGCAAAAGCTTTTCTAGAAGCTCAGGGGTTGTCCTTTATTGCTCAAAACCAATCATTTAAATGCGGTGAACTGGATTTGATTATGGGCCAAGGTAATACCATCGTATTTATTGAAGTTCGTCAGCGTAAAAACGCCCATTTCGGTTCTGCATTGGAAAGTATTAATTATTCAAAACAAAAAAAGTGGTTGCAAGCGGCAAACTTATGGTTGGCTCAGCGAAATCAAAGCCTAGAGACGGCTGATTGCCGCTTTGATGTTGTTGTATTTGAAGGAAATGATCCGCCTTTGTGGATAAAGAATTTTTTAGGATAGTATGTTACAAAAAATACAAGATCGCTTTAGTGAAAGTATCCAAATTCAAATAGCGACCGCAGAATTATTACCCAAAACCCTGAATGAAGCCGCAAACCGTATCGCGGCTTGCTTGTTAAGAGGTAATAAAGTTATTGTCTGTGGATATGGACGTTCCTATGCAAATGCTCAATTATTAGTAAGTAACCTATTGCACCGATATGATTTAGCTCGCCCAAGCCTTTCCGCGCATCTGTTACAATTCGACGGAATGCTTGTAGGATGTTTAAATCAAGATAATGAATTATCACAAATATACAAAAAACAGCTTCAAGTTATTGCCAAACAAGGCGACTTATTTATTGCATTTTCTCCGATTGGTAATGAAGAAGCGGTATTAAGTGCAATTCATTGTGCAAATAACGAAAATTTAGAAATTTTCGCCTTTACCAGTAGTCTAAACGACCACACTAAAGGCTTACTCGAAGAAAATGATCTTGAAATTGAAATGCCCTCGATTAATGAAATGCGAATTATCGAAGGGCATCAATTTTGCGTTAACTTACTTTGTGAATTAGTCGATAATTTATTGTTTAACCCTGCTTCCCATTAACATAAAAGGAGCTCTTTATTATGGTAAAAATCATTAAACGTGTTTGCTTAGCAAGCCTACTTGCAATGACTTTTGTTTCTTTACAAGGTTGTCTTGCCACTGCAGTGGTTGGCGGAGCTGCCGTTGCAACCAAAGTAGCGACGGATCCGCGTACTGCGGGTCGTCAATTAGATGATGAAACCTTAGAAGAAAAAGTCGCTTATAATTTAAATAAAGATGCACAAATCAAAGAGGAAGCTCGAATTAGTGTTGTATCCTATAACGGAAAAATACTTTTAATCGGGCAGGCACCTAATGAGTCCGTTAAAGATGCAGCCAAAAGTGTTACAGCCGGCGTAGAAGGTGTATCAATGGTATATAACGAAATTCGTATCGGTGAAAAAATTGGCGTAGCTCAAATTAGCGAAGACAGCTGGATTACCACTAAAATTAAATCAAAATTACTCGTCAATGCTGAAGTTAAAACCACTGAGGTTAAAGTGATTACTGAAAACGGTGAAGTATTCTTGATGGGAAATCTATCGGAAACCCAAGCTAATGCGGCAGCCGAAGTTGCTCGTCATGTCAGTGGTGTCAAAAAAGTCATTAAAGTAATTACCTACGCTCAATGATAAATTCAATAAAAAAGCATATTGAATATGACTTCAATATGCTTTTTGAATTGAAATCGTTTTGTCAAATAAAATTAAATAATTTGACATTCACGTTATCCTAACGGATTATCCCGAGCTCATTTAGAATAAGAGACAAAAATATTCAATGCGTGAAACCATAAATCTTGTTGAAGTAAAAAACCTTACCTTTAAACGGGGAGAAAGGGTAATTTACAACAACCTCAATTTACGCGTACAGAAAGGTAAAATAACCGCAATTATGGGGCCGTCAGGGATTGGCAAAACGACCCTACTACGTTTAATTGGCGGTCAAATTATCCCTGAATCGGGAGAGATCTTATTTGACGGTCAAGATGTTTGTACTGCGTCAAATAAAGAGCTTTATAAAATTCGTCAACGCATGGGAATGTTATTTCAGTCCGGTGCGTTGTTTACGGATTTATCTACTTTTGATAACGTCGCCTTTCCTATTCGCGAACACACTCGTTTACCTGAAGAGCTCATTAGAAAACTAGTGCTAATGAAACTTGAAGCCGTAGGGCTTCGTGGAGCCGCACAACTTATGCCATCTGAATTATCCGGTGGTATGGCTCGTCGAGCGGCGCTTGCCAGGGCGATTGCGTTAGACCCAGATCTCATCATGTATGATGAGCCGTTTACCGGACAAGATCCTATCAGCATGGGCGTCATCGTTGACTTAATTAAAAAGTTAAATCACGCCCTCAATCTTACCTCCATTGTCGTATCACATGATGTTACAGAGGTATTAAGTATCGCAGATTATGCTTATATTGTTGCGGATAAACGTATTATCGCCGAGGGAACACCGTCCGAATTACGTTCCAGTCAGGATCCGCAAGTCGTGCAATTTTTATCCGGTAAAACGGATGGTCCGGTAAAATTCCACTACCCAGCCAAAGAATATACGGAGGAGCTATTCAATGAATGATTTTATCTCATCACTTGGAGCTCCCGTTACTCGGTTTATTCGTGCATTAGGTCGTTCCAGCTTTATGTTATGGGGGGCTTTAGTCGGTAAACCGAATATTCGTAAACATGCACCGTTATTAGTGAAACAGCTCTATGTATTAGGGGTACAATCATTACTGATCATTATGCTCTCAGGCTTATTTATCGGCATGGTACTTGGTTTACAGGGCTATGTCGTTTTGGTTGATTTTTCGGCAGAAACCAGTTTAGGGCAACTCGTTTCTCTCTCATTATTAAGAGAATTAGGACCGGTTGTTACCGCCTTACTCTTTGCCGGTCGGGCTGGATCTGCTCTGACTGCAGAGATTGGCTTAATGAAAGCAACCGAGCAGCTTTCCAGCCTTGAAATGATGGCGATTGATCCGCTAAGACGAGTTATTGCACCTCGTTTTTGGGCGGGAATTATCGCGATGCCGATTTTAGCTGTCATATTTACCGCAATCGGTATTTGGGGCGGAGCATTGGTTGGAGTGGATTGGAAAGGTGTTGATTCGGGTAGTTTTTGGTCGGTAATGCAAAGTACCGTTACTGTCAACGACCTGTTCAACGGTTTTATCAAAAGCCTTGTATTTGCATTCGCTGTTGTTTGGATTGCACTTTTCAATGGCTACGATGCCACACCGACTTCAGAAGGAATCAGCCAAGCCACAACCCGAACAGTAGTACACTCTTCACTGGTTGTTTTAGGATTAGACTTTGTATTAACCGCGATTATGTTCGGCGGATGATTTAAAAGGAAACAAAATGCGTCAATCAATTAAATATGATTTTTGGGTAGGATTATTTGTACTTCTCGGCTTAGGAGCACTCATCTTTTTAGGCTTGCGTGTTGCAAACGTACAAGGTTTTGCATCCGAAAAAACTTATACTCTTTATGCAACTTTCGATAATATCGGGGGACTAAAAGTCCGTGCTCCGATTAAAGTAGGCGGTGTCGTAGTCGGTCGGGTTTCGGAAATTCAATTAGATTCCAAAACTTATACTCCGAAGGTAACACTTGCTGTAAACGAAGAGTTTAATAAAATTCCGGACACAAGCTCACTTTCAATTAAAACCGCAGGTTTACTTGGCGAACAATATATTGCGCTAAATATCGGCTTTATGATTGAAGGAGAAACGGAAATACTCAAAAACGGAGCAACCATTGTCGATACCAATTCGGCTATGGTATTGGAAGATTTAATCGGTCAGTTCTTATATGGCGATAAGAAATCTGACAAAAGCGAAGATACCGCAGAACCTAAAGCGGAATAACCACAGGTGAGTAATAATGCTCACCAATTAAATAAGCTTGGTGGGCGATAATCCACCTTACATATGGAGTTTTTATATGATCAAAACCCTTAAAAAAATACTTGTAGCCGGTGTTGTTGCTTTTTCTACATTGATTTCAACAACCACATTGGCATCAACCAGTCCTTATGTATTAATGCAACAAACGGCAGATAAATTATTCGGTGACATCAAAGCGAATCAAAGTAAAATCCAAAAAGATCCGAATTATTTACGTACCATCGTACGTAACGACTTAATGCCACATATTCATGTAAAATATGCAGGACAGCTCGTATTGGGTAAAAACTTATCTTCAGCAACGGAAGCACAGCGCGAAGCGTTTTTTACTGCCTTCGGTCAATTTATCGAACAAGCTTATGCACAGGTGTTAACTCAATACAGCGATCAGCAAGTGCAAATTGAAAGTGAAAAACCCGTTGGTGACAAATCCATTGTCAGTATCCGTGTAAATGTTTTGCAATCCGGCAATGCACAGCCGATTAAACTTGATTTTAAATGGCGTAAAAACAGCAGAACCGGCGAATGGCAAGCATACGATATGGCCGCGGAAGGTGTGAGCATGGTAGCGACAAAACAGAACGAATGGAGCGGTATTTTACGCCAAAAAGGGATCGATGCCCTTACAGCACAAGTTGCACAATCAGCAAAACAACCAATTACTCTAAGCAAATAATTCTTTATGCACAGCCAAAAACCATTACAATGGAACATTCAGCAAAATAATGAAAGCCTGATAGTCCAAATATATGGCAAGCTCACCCGCGACACGTTGTTTCCATTATGGAAGCAACGTGCTTCTTTTTTATCGCCAAAAGCAAACCAACGTATTTATTGGGATCTCAAATCACTGGATGCGATTGATTCAGCCGGTTTTACTCTATTAGCTGAAATGCTTAACCACTACCAACAAAAAAACCGTAACCACGTCATCAGTCCGCCCGAAACGGTTACCAGTTTAGCGGAAGTATTTGACTTATCGGAATGGTTTAAACAATTTTTATAATACGAGAATAAAAACAAATGGAACCAAAACAAATTGAAGAGATTTTAAAAAATACTCTCGATCTTACCGAAGTTTATGTCCAAGGCGAAAATTCACACTACGGTGTCATTGCCGTCAGTGATGCCTTTGCCTCGCTTTCTAAAGTCAAACAACAGCAAATGATCTACGCACCGTTAACCGAATTTTTTGCAACCAATGCAATTCACGCATTAACGATCAAAACCTTCACAACCGAGCAGTGGAAAAAAGAACGCCTGTTAAATATGCCGGGCTAATTTTCGGATAGAAAATTGAAAATCGGCGTAGATATTTGCAAAATATCGACAAAAACCGACCGCTTGTTGAAGCCCTTTTTCAATTTTCCATTAATAACTAAAGGAATCTCCAATGGAAAAATTTCGTGTTCACGGTCCGTTTACTTTAAACGGCACCGTTGATATTTCCGGCGCTAAAAATGCCGCGTTACCTATTCTTTTTGCTTCAATTCTTGCTGAGAAACCGGTTACCCTAACTAATGTACCTAATCTCAAAGATGTCGATACCACTTTCAAAATCCTACGTAAATTAGGTGTGGTTGTAGAACGTGACAGCACTGGTGCAGTACAAATTGACGCAAGCAAAATCAACCATTACGTTGCTCCTTATGAATTAGTCAAAACCATGCGAGCCTCTATTTGGGCACTCGCTCCCTTATTAGCTCGTTTCCATCAAGGTCAGGTTTCCTTACCGGGCGGCTGCACCATCGGCGCACGCCCTGTTGATATGCATATCGCCGGTTTAGAAAAAATGGGCGCGAATATCACTCTTGACGAAGGTTATGTAAAAGCTGACGTTTCCAACCGCTTAAAAGGTGCGCGCATCTTAATGGACAAAGTCAGTGTAGGCGCAACCTTATCGGTCATGATGGCGGCCACTCTAGCCAAAGGCACAACCGTTATTGAAAATGCTGCACGCGAACCGGAAGTCGTCGATACCGCCGTATTCTTAAATAAAATGGGAGCCCAAATTGTCGGTGCCGGCTCAGATATGATCACCATTGAAGGCGTTGAACATCTGCAAGGTTGTCAACATCACATTGTGCCTGACCGTATTGAAACAGGAACATTCCTTGTTGCCGCTGCAATCTCCGGCGGTCGAATCACTTGTCGCGGCACCAAAGCGGATACTTTAGATGCGGTGATCGAAAAACTGCGCGAAGCCGGTATGCAAGTTGATGTCACCGAAGATACCATCACCTTAGATTCTCTTGGTTTCCGCCCGAAAGCAGTAAATATACGCACAATGCCTCACCCGGGTTTTCCAACCGATATGCAAGCGCAATTTACGCTATTAAACGTCATTGCCAGCGGCACCAGCAAAATCACAGAAACGATTTTTGAAAACCGCTTTATGCACATTCCCGAATTAATTCGCATGGGCGCTAAAGCGGAAATTGAGGGCAACACCGCCATTTGCCACGGTGTTGAACAGCTTTCCGGCGCACAAGTGATGGCAACCGATTTACGCGCGTCCATCAGTCTTGTCCTTGCCGGCTGTATCGCAAACGGCGAAACCATTGTTGATCGTATTTATCACATCGACCGCGGTTATGAAAATGTGGAATCCAAACTACAAAAATTAGGCGCACGTATCGAACGTTTCAACGAGCCGTTCAGTGAATAATTCCATCCTATCAATAAACAGCCCTCTGCG
Organism: Glaesserella sp.; assembly: GCF_041814905.1. Classification (NCBI taxonomy): domain Bacteria; kingdom Pseudomonadati; phylum Pseudomonadota; class Gammaproteobacteria; order Pasteurellales; family Pasteurellaceae; genus Glaesserella; species Glaesserella sp. Next base: position 33,632 of record NZ_JBGXYA010000036.1, read on the forward strand.
GGCTGTTTTTATTTTCCCCTTATTACAAGCGGTCTGTTACGGCAAAAAATTTGCAAATTTCGGCATAGTGGACAAAATTTTTGTCGATTCAGACCGCTTGTTGATTTTCTGAAACCGTTTATAGATCGCTACCTTTAATATCGCGGGTATAGACTTTTTTGATAACGTCTTCGATCTCTTCTGTTACACGATTTGCCACAATAATATCTGCTCTTCGCTTAAATTCTTCCAAATCATTGATCACCGGTGAATTGAAAAATGTTTTTTCTTGATATTCAGGTTCATAAATAATTACTGGAATGCCTTTGGCTTTAATCCGTTTCATCACGCCTTGAATACTCGAACTACGGAAATTATCCGAGCCTGATTTCATTGTGAGACGATATACACCAACAACAAAAGGATTTCTTTTCAAAATATCATCGGCAATAAAATCCTTACGGGTCGTATTCGACTGTACAATGGCACTGATTAAATTTTGTGGAATATTTTCATAGTTCGCTAGCAATTGTCTAGTGTCTTTCGGTAAGCAGTAACCGCCATAACCAAAAGACGGATTATTGTAATGCGAGCCAATACGTGGATCTGCTGATACCCCATCAATAATATGGTTGGTATCTAAGTTGTATGTTGCAGCAAAAGAGTCCAACTCGTTAAAAAATGCGACGCGCAATGCCAAATAAGTATTAGCAAACAGCTTGATCGACTCAGCTTCTGTCGGATTGGTTAAAATAATTCGAGCATTTGGTTTCAAACTACAGTCCCTTAAAGTATGAGCAAATTTTGCTGCCGCTTCATGAGTATCCCCCACAACGATACGTGAAGGATGCAAATTATCATACAACGCCTTACTTTCGCGCAGGAATTCCGGTGAAAATATAATGCGTTCGGTATTGAACTGCTTACGCATTTTTTGAGTAAAACCGACAGGAATCGTCGATTTAATAATCAGATATGCTTGCGAATTCTGTTCAGTTGCAGCTCTTAACACGGATTCTACCGAATTAGTATTAAAATAATTGGTGATCGGATCATAATCCGTCGGTGTCGCAATAATGACATACTCTGCTCCGATATAAGCTTCCGATGCATCAATCGTTGCGTGTAAATCCAGCTTTTTAGTCGCTAAATATTCGCTGATTTCGTTATCTTGAAGAGGTGAAATCTTATTATTAATCATATTGACTTTTTCTAAACTTATATCTAATAAGGTCACTTCATGTTGTTGTGCCAATAAAATTGCATTGGAAATACCTACATAACCGGCACCTACCACTGTAATTTTCATACATTTCCTCTCGTATTACATTGGGATATTGGATGTTTAACTTAAAAAATACGTTTTATTGAGTTAGCCCTAATCTTTGTTCACACAATGCAATTAAACTCTCCGTTGTATGACGGCGATCATTAAACTGTGTGCTGATAAAGATATGACGGGCTAATGACAGTGTGATAAACACCTCAATATCGTACTGAGTGACGCCATCTGCTGCTAAAAAACGCCGAACAAAGGCATTTTGATGTTTTTCCAATGCAGCAATATCGCCATATCGGCGAAGAGCAAACTCTTGAATATGGGCAAGATAGTTCCCGGCATCAAGAGCCGGCACACCTTGACAGAACAGATCTAAGTCAAGTAAAACCATACAACCGGGCTGTCCGTCGCATTCCAAAACCTGATCCTGATAAAAATCTCGGTGTACCGAAACCAATGGTATTGGTGGTAAGCTTTGCGCTAAACATTCGCAGCTGCTTAATATCACTGCGATACGCTCCTTCCATTGAGGCAGCAAGGATTGTGCTTGATTCAGACGATCACGAAGAATTTGCATTTCATGTTCGGCGGTCCAAATCGGCAAGCCTTGTTGTTGCGCAACGTTACTCTGATGTAAGGTAATCAAAGCATTGGCAACTGCTTCACCTAAAAAAGCTAAACGTTGATTTTCAGGAAATAGTAATTCGCCAATATTCCATCCGCTTACCCGACGTTGTAACCACATATGTTGCTCATTTAATACACCTAAAGGTTGTGACACACAAATGGGGGCATTATGGTTAAAACCAGCATTCCATAAGGCTTGTTGAACAAGGTAGGAACGTTTATCCAGGCCTTTACTACGATATTTGCCAATGACACCGATTTTTCCTTGCTTACCATTAATCACGTAGTCAATCAATGCACGACGGTGAGTTTTGTAACGCCTTAGTTTTATGCTTTCTAATTCACCGTGTTCCGTTTCCGGTAACGCTCTCATCAGTAGCTGTTGCATTTCGTCACGATCCAGAAAAGTCGATAACAACGGATCGGCGGAAAAATCTTGGATAGTTTCAGTGATAATCTCGGACTGTACTGTGACTTTCGCAATAACTTGTTCAACTCGTTGAAGTAATTGTAAGCTATATTGATCCCACATAGCTCCGCGTTTACGAAACGGCTCAGCCGCTAAACGCAGCATCGCTGAAGCAACAAAGAAATCTAAACCGTCTAAACTGCACGCAGTCTCTTGCTGGTATGCGGTTAAAAATGTTTGTAACAGTTCATCAGCTTGCCAACGAGCAAGGACTCCTTCAATGACTTGCAACTCCAATCGGGCTTGAAAAGTTGCTAAATCTAATAACGGGTTACCATTTGCCGCACGATCCCAATCTAATATCGCCAATTTGCATTCTGTCTGCTTTGATTGATTTAACACTATCTGGTCTAACGAAAAATCTCCGTGAATCAGAGTAAATTGTTCCGACTGAGCGTTGATATGCTGAGTAACTCGCTCGGTTAAGGAATCAAACCATGCTGAATATTGTGGCAAAATATGTCTGAAGGTTTCCGATACACCTTGTATCGATTTAATTTCATGTTGATGTTTATATTCAATTGGATGTCGATAGCTCGTACCATGTATAGAAGCAAGTAGTTTTGCCACTTCAGCAATAATATCTTTAGAAGGCAAAATACCGTCTTCCGGGCACAAACTTATTCCCTGTTGCCAATTGGTGACTAAAGTACAGTGTGCGCCGTCTGTATTCAATAATTTAATACTCCCTTGCGCAGCACCGAATGTCGCTCCCGTTAGTACTTTTCCGAAGTCCTTCGGATTAATACAGCGAATAACCGCTAAAGCGTTTTTTCCTTGACGAATACATGCCACTAGCCTGCGTTCAGGTTTATAGCGCAGGATGTCAATCTCAAATTCTCCATTTTCTATTTCGGAAAACCCGCTCCGAGCCAACAAACGTTGGCGAGCTTTAGCATCGACCAACCAACCTAAATGGCGAATACCTCGATCATAAGCCGGATGTAAAAACATAATATTTAGTTCAAAGATCGCCAAAGGTGCATTCGGATCTTTTTCTTGGATCAATTTTTGTCGTTGCGGGTGATTCCATGACTCTTCAAAACGAGCTTTTGTCAAGGCTTTAACGAAATAGTAGCTGGCTTTACCCTCACTAAATTCCACTTTTACTGTGCAAGCACAACTATTGCCGGGTTTGTAGCGTAAATATTGCACTTCAGCATTCAGCGCATGTTTCAATTGAGGAATTTGCTGAATTTTTTCTAGTAATAATTCTCTGTCTAGAAGCACAACTAAGCCGGGTAACCTCAAATCTCTTGCAATCATCTGTTTATCTGCATTTATAAGCATAATTTCTAATACCTATTCCTGTTGATAGACCAATATAGTAGTTAAACAACCTGAGTGGCTACTTGCATTTTCCACCAATGAGCATAATTACCGTTTTTTGCTAATAACTCTTTATGGTTGCCATGTTCGACTACGACTCCATCATCAACAAAAAGAATTCGATCGGTTTGTGCCGCAAAGGCTAAATCATGGGTAATCATGATTGTTGTGCGTCCTTTCATTAGTTCATGGAGAGCATTAATCACATAACTTTCACTCTCTTTATCTAAACCGACCGTCGGTTCATCTAAAATAAGAATCGCACTTTGATTAATAGCAGCTCGAGCAATCGAAATTCTCTGACGTTGACCACCGGAAAGTGTCCCTCCTCGTTCGCTCAATATCGTGTCATAACCTTCAGGTAATGCCACAATAAAATCATGAGCTTTTGCTAATTTAGCCGCTTCAATAATCTGCTCATCTGTCACTTGTTCAAAGTTATTGGCTGCGCCTAATGCGATATTTTCACGGATACTTAGTCCAAACAGTAAATTATCTTGCGGAACCATTGCAACCTGCTTACGCACACTAGCAATGGTAAAATCACAAATGTCATGTCCATCAATACGTATCGTTCCATTATTGGTTTCATATAGCCTTAATAATAAACTAGTAATTGTAGTTTTCCCGGCTCCTGATGGACCAACAATTGCAACACTCTCACCTGCTTCAATCTGGAAGTGAATATCTTTGAGTACTGGCATTGGATTTTCAGAAATTTCGGTATAACCAAAACTGACATGTTCAAAATTGATTCTTCCTACAACATTTGTTAGTTCCTTAGCATCCGGTTTATCTTGGATTTCAGGCACTTGATCTAGCAGATCAACAACTCTCTCTCCTGCTGCCAATGCCTTAGAAAGCCGCCCCGTATATTTGGCATATTCACGTACTGGTCGAAAAGAATTATTCAAATAAGAGACGAAAATAAGCAAATCTCCCGGAGACATTTTGCCGGCTAATACCGAATAAGCACCTTGTAATAATACAAGTGCAGAAACAATAGCAACCAGCACATCAACTCGGCGTTCCAAACCTGCTGCTAAACGCTTAGATTTCACATCTTGCTGGCGACTTTTTGCATTGTCTCCGGCAAAACTACGGACCGTTTCATCTTCTAAAGAAAGCGATTGCACAGTACGAATAGAACTCATATATTCTGCTGCTTTAGAAGCTAAAGCCCCTTCCTGTTTACGCTGTGCTCGGCTTGCTTCGTGAATACGTTTACCCGTTCGATTAGTTGTCCACCACATAATCGGTAATGAAGCAATAGCTAATAATGTTAACTGCCAATTGATATAGAGCATCACACCAAACATACCGACTAAAATAAAGACATTGGCCAACATTGGCATCAATGCAGTAACAACAGCCTCACGTAACATACCAATATCGTTAATCAAACGCATCGTCAGGTCACCAGTTTTTGCCTGAGAATGGAATTTCAATGAAAGGCGCTGGAGATGAATAAATAAATTACTGCGAACATGACTCAACATACGGCTACCGGCTAACGCTAAACCTACAGTACTAAAAAAGCTTGCTCCCGCCATTAATAAGGCAATAACAACTACCGCAGCTGCACATCCCCATAATAAATAGGTAGAATCTATTCCTACCAGTAATGAATCAATAATCCCCCCATGGGCTTTAACCTCTTTAGTCGAACTAATATCACTAGTATTCACAGCATCCAATAGCACATAATCGACAACAAAAGCTAATGGTAAAGGTTTTAGTAAACGCATTGCGGTGGCGAGTAATAAGGCACACAAAGCACCGATGATCAGCATACGTTCCGGACGGATATAATCTTTAAATCGATAAGCGACCGCCCACCAAGCATTCCCGCTTTTCTTTTTATTCATGTATTCCTCGCTTAGCTAACTCTGCAAGAACATGCGATATCCAGAATACGATCTACCACGGCTAACCAACTGTGGTGTTGTTCTGCAGTTAAGCGAGCTGCAGCCCCTAAACGTTGGGCTTCAAGAGGATTATCAAATAAAGTTGCAATCGCATCAGCCATTTTTGAAGGATTTTCAGCTTCAACTAATAAACCATTATGATTGTGCTCTACTACACTATCTAAATGTCCCACATTAGTAGCAATAACAGGTATACCTGCTGCCATATATTCATAAATTTTTAATGGCGAAAAATAAAACTTCTCCATATTCGGATAAGGGGCAACGGCAACATCCATCTGACCAAGCCATTCGGGCACACTTTCTGGCTGCACAGCTCCAGTAAAATGGGCATAATCGGATAATCCTTGTCGTTTGATATCGTCATAAAGCGTTTGGTATTCAGGACCGTCCCCCACAATCAACAAGCGGACTTTATACCCTCGAGAACGTAATATCGACCAAGCATCAACTAAAATTGAAACTCCGTGCCACGGTTTAAGTGTACCTAAAAAACCAACTGTCAATTCAGAATCTCTGCCTAATTGTGCTAACCTTAACGCATTTGTTGTGGCGGCAGGAACAAAGCGTTCTAATGCAACTCCATTTGCTACCACATAGGTTTTACCAAGAGCTTTTTTAAAGCTATCTAAATAGTGTTGTACCCCCGGAGAAACAGCAATCATTGCATTCGCTTTCGCAAACACTTCTTCTGCTACTGCTTGCGCCTCGTTCTCCAATGGCAACTCTCGGTGTTTTTTCTGCTCTTCAATTAACGGTGCATTTACCTCTAACAAACCGACGCACCCGTGTTTTTTAGCAAAACGCATACCTGCATTACTCCATAGAGAATAACGCTCATACACTAAATCGAACGGGCCGTTTTTTTCCAACAACGCGATAACCTCGTCATTGGCAGCCAAAGCTGCACGAGCTCGCTCTTCCTTAGAAGTATTAGGTAGAGCATTCAAAGTATGAATTTTGATATTTTTTAATTCTTCCGGCACATCACCATCTAAACGTTGAGCAAATAAAGTGACTTCTAATCCGCGTTTTAGCATCCCTTTAATCACTTCCTGTACATGTACCGATGCACCTTTAGTTCCGAATACCGGAATACCCGGATCAGCACAAATATAAGCAACTCGCATCATATCCCTCCCCACTATTTAACATCCGTATTTACAATGGCTTGTTTAAAAATTTCACGCAATAATGCTGAGTTGTTATCCTCATCATAATCACGTTCTATCAAAGCCCTTGCTTGTTGTGAAAGGTGTTTTCTCAACTCTTTATCATTTAATAATCGTTCGATTGCCTGAGCTAATGCTTCTGGATTCTGAGCTTCAATACATAATCCCGTTATACCGTCTTGCACTAATTCCGGAATACCCGCCACTTGTGTGGAAATAACCGGTGTTCCAAGTGCCATAGACTCCAGCAATACTGTCGGTAAACCATCTCGATCACCATCATCACTGATCACACAAGGTGCAACCATCATACTGGCTTTAGTGACTAAATTAATAATTTCAGGCTGAGGCATCGGTCCTACCATTTTTACTATATCGCCAATATTCAATGTATCGATCTGTTCCTGTAATGACTCTCTCAAACCACCATCACCGACTAAAGTACAATACATATTCACTCCACGCTGTTTTAAAATAGCTAACGCATCGAGTAATACACAAAATCCTTTTTTCGGTACTAAACGTCCTACAGCTAAGATATGACGCTCTCTCGATTCCATCGAGTGATAAGGGAATTTACGTAAATCCATACCATTGTAAATACGTACGGCTTTATCAGCGTCACTACCATATTGCTCACGTAAATAGGAGAGATTGTAATCAGAAACTGTGACTGTGGCCACTGCATCGTGCATTTTTAGCCCTAACTCTGTTGATTCCTTATATTGATAGTAAATATCCTTAGCGTGAGCTGTGAAGGTATAAGTTACCTCTGCAAAAATCGCTGCTTGTCTTGCTACTGTAGTTGCCTGTGTACCAAAATGTGCGTGAAGATGTTGAATACCTCGTTCTCTTACCGCCATTGCTAGCAATATGCTTTGAGCAATTTCGTGGATATTTCCTTTCGCTTCTGCAAGCTTAGTTGCAAAATTAGGTAATTCAACAAAAGCCTGTTGGAATAATTCCCATAAACTTTCCGTATTACGCTGTTTGTCAATTAGGCGGGTAACCGGTCCTCTAACCTGCGAAATACCGTCTTGGAAATGGGTTTCCATGACCGGACCAAGGGCAAAAATATCAATTTTTGTACCTGCGCGTTCATGCGCTAGGATTTCATTTACAACAAAGGTTTCTGAAAAACGCGGATAACGTTTAAGTACATAACCAATATAGAGTGGTGTCACATCTAAATGTGTATTCATAACCAAGGCCTCCCTAACAATAAGTCGTTAACTAATTAAATAGATGAGCTATTTTTAAAAATATGGAGAATTTGGTTCGCAACATTATCCAAACCATCAAAATCCAATACATCACGAGCATTAGAAAAAGATTTCGATGTTGCCATCCATTCGGTAAGTTTTTTAGGAGTTAATTCGTTCGGGTGCAAACAATCAATAATTCCCATTTCCGCCAGACGTTCGGCACGAATAAGCTGCTCCGTTCTTGGAATAATTCGTGGAACAATTAATGCGGGCTTATAAAAAGATAAGATTTCAGTCGTAGTGTTATAGCCACCCATTGAAATGATACGCTCAGCATTCTGCATTAACTTCAGTGGCTCAGAGACAAAATCAATAACATGAATGTCATCTCGTTGTTGTGCCATCTCATGGATCTCATCACGTTGTTCTTCTGGCATTAACGCACCACAAATCAACAATCCGTTCCAGCCATGAGGTAAAGTAGATTGCATAAAGGCTTTAGCCAGTTGGAAACCGTCTTGCCCACCTCCCATCGCACAAAGCACATATGGTGATTCAATTTCGGTTAAAACCGAATCTACCCCATGATGTTCAATCCGGCGAGCTTGATCTAAATAGCCGACATAACGAAGTTTAGTGCTAATTTCTGCATCAAATTCATATTCTTTAGTAAGCTCAAATAAACGAGGGTCTCCGTAAACCCAAATTTCGGAGAAGTAAAGACGGATAATTTCTATATTCTTCAATCGATTCCATTGATGTAATACCGCATCCGGTTCATCAATAATATCGCGTAGGCCAAGAACAATATGTACGCCTTTTGCAGCCAAAACCGGCAAAATGCTGTCCAATTCATTCATGGCACCTCGTGGGACATTATCCACTACAAAAACTGTCGGCTCAAAAGCATCCAACGCCGCACGGATAATTTGGCTACGGATATTAACCAAACGTTTTATATCGCTACCTAATGAACGAGGAATGTAGTTACCTTCCTTCGTTTTGAAATAGGTTGGCATCGTTACTGAATCAGCCCCTTTTGGTAGAGGGAAAGCCCCCGATTCACGGACTCCGGATAATAACAACACTTCCGCTTGAGGACAGGCTTCGAGTACCGATTGAGCAAGTAGCATATTACGACGAATATGCCCCAACCCCATGGTATCATGAGAATAGAATGCAATCCGTTGCTCCATTGATAATAAATTGCGATCTGTTAATGTATTTTTCACGATAATTCTTCCTAAATTACTCGCACAGATTAGATGGATAAAAAATGTTCATATCTATTTATCGTTTTTAATTTATTTCGCCGATAGACAAAACTAAAAATGTTTAGTTCTCAGATAATTTTAGCCTTGGTACTCTAGGTGCATTCCAATTTATTGGATAAAAATAAATCACTGGCAATATCATGATTTATACACATTGTTATTTCAACCCAAGAAAGGTAAATGATATGTAAAACAAATTAAAAATGAATTTTTAATTTGCACAACCAATGAAAACTATTTGAATTTGCAAAATTTTTGCCGATTCAGACCGCTTGTATTTCTCTGTAACGAGTTTGCGATAAATCAATAAAAGCAGATTCTCGGATTGTCTTTCCTACCGTGATACCTTACCATTCACCAACTTACTTTTAAGAAGTACATTAAAAAGGTAAGTTCTATTTTTTATCGCTTAAATACTCAGGAAATCCTATGCAAGAAAAAGCGTCACAGAACATTAAGCGGGGATATGTTCTCTCCGCAAAATGCCCTTCGCGAGCAATGTTATTGCACCTAACCGGTCGGTGGGGCGGGTTGATTATGATTGTGTTATTAAAAGGCACGAAACGTTTCAGCGAGCTGCGTAAAGAGATCGACGGTGTAAGTGAACGAATGCTGACGCAAACGTTACAACAACTTGAGCGGGACGGGATGATTAACCGTAAATCTTTTCATACCGTGCCGCCACACGTGGAATATTCACTAACCGATTATGGCAGACAAGCGGCTGAACGGATTTATCAACTAGTCGATTGGTTAGAATGTAATGTGAACGGGCTTTTGCAAACGCGCCAATCAACAAAATAACCAGCGACCCGATGAGGGAATTTTGATAAAATACTTTCATATATGTGATTGTATATAAAACAATATGTGTGATTACTTATTTATTTTTTAAGGGTTATTTATGAATCCAAGACGTAAATCAAGACTGAAAGTGGTAGTAGCAGTATTAAGTGGGGTTGCTGTTGCCGCTGGTCTAACGCTCTATGCATTGAGTCAAAATATTGACTTATTCTATACGCCGTCAGAAATCGTGTATGGCAAAAATGATGACCCAAAAACCAAGCCGGAAGTCGGTCAACGTATTCGTGTAGGCGGAATGGTGGTTGACGGAACGGTGAAACGTGATGATAAAACCCTCAAAGTGGTATTTGACCTTAACGATATCGGTCCGTCTATTCAGGTTGAATATGAAGGCATTCTGCCGGATTTATTCCGTGAAGGACAAGGTATTGTTGCACAAGGGACGTTAATCGAACCAACCAAACTGAAAGCAACAGAAGTGCTAGCAAAACACGACGAAAACTATATGCCGCCGGAATTAAACGATCAAATGAAAAAACAGCATCAACCGATGGGGATTTCCGATGCGGATCTGAAAGGCAAATCGGAGCGTGATCGCTATCAGTTGGGAGACAACAAATGATTGCAGAATTAGGTAATTATACCCTTGCACTCAGCTTGGCAATCGCATTGTTGGTTGCGGTATTACCGATTATCGGTGCCGAAAAACATAATGCCACATTAACCTCCCTTGCTCGCCCGATGACTTGGGCGATGTTCATTGCGCTGACGATTTCGTTCGGTTCGCTTTTTTATTTATTTGCTGTCAATGATTTCAGCGTGCAATATGTCGTGAATAATTCTAACAGTACCTTACCACTTGAATACCGTTTATCTGCGGTATGGGGCTCCCATGAAGGTTCATTACTACTTTGGATTTGGCTACTCTCTTTGTGGAGCGTTGCAGTGGCAACATTCAGTCGTCAAATGCCGGAAGAAGCGGTAGCGCGAGTGCTGGGGGTCATGGGCTTAATCAGTATCGGCTTTTTAGTATTTATTATTTTTACATCTAACCCGTTTGACCGCACATTTCCGGATTTCCCGGTTGACGGACGTGAGCTCAACCCGATGTTGCAGGATATCGGATTGATTTTCCACCCGCCGCTACTCTATATGGGCTACGTCGGTTTTTCTGTGGCTTTCGCGTTTGCAATCGCTTCCTTAATGACCGGGCGTTTAGATACCGCTTGGGCGCGCTGGTCTCGCCCATGGACAATTGCTGCTTGGGTGTTTCTCACATTAGGAATCGTACTTGGTTCTTGGTGGGCATATTATGAACTCGGTTGGGGCGGTTGGTGGTTTTGGGATCCGGTCGAAAACGCTTCCTTAATGCCGTGGATTGCCGGAACAGCCTTAATTCACTCACTCGCCGTCACCGAAAAACGCAGCACCTTTAAAGCATGGACTGTGTTATTGGCAATTATGGCATTTTCTCTCTGCTTGCTCGGTACATTTTTAGTTCGTTCGGGAATTTTAGTGTCGGTTCACGCTTTTGCTTCTGACCCAACCCGCGGTTTATATATTCTGGCCTATTTGGTGATCGTGATTGGCGGTTCACTACTGCTTTACGCCTATCAAGGCAGCAAAATTAAAAGTACGGACAATTCGGAACGCTATTCACGCGAATCACTATTACTATTGAATAACGTGTTACTGATGGCATTTTTATCAGTAGTCTTTTTAGGCACGATTTTACCGCTAATTCACAAACAGATCGGTTTAGGTACAATATCTATCGGTGCGCCATTCTTTGATCAAATGTTTATGATTTTAATGGTACCTTTCGCCTTTTTATTAGGAATCGGTCCGTTAGTCAAATGGCGTCGCGACCAAGTTTCTGCAATCCGTAAACCGGTAGTCATTTCGTTAGTCGTGATGATTGCTCTCGGCTTTGCTCTGCCTTATTTCTTTGCGAGTAAAATCACTGTTAGCGTCGTTCTCGGTACCATGATGTCTATGATCATCGTGGCGCTGAGCCTGTATGAGTTACATCAACGCGCCACCCACCGTCATACTTTCTTTGCCGGATTATTGAAACTCTCCCGCTCTCATTGGGGAATGATACTCGCGCATTTGGGCGTGGCGGTCACGGTATTCGGTATCGCCTTTAGCCAAAACTTCAGTATTGAACGAGATGTGCGAATGAAGGTCGGCGATTCCACACAAATTTTAGATTATAACTTCACGTTCAAAGGCATTCGTGATAGCAACGGCCCGAACTATATCGGCGGTACAGCGGAGCTTGAAATTACCCAAAACGGCAAATATGCATCGACATTATATGCAGAAAAACGTTTTTATAATGTCAGTAAAATGGGAATGACTGAAGCCGCTATCGATTGGGGTTTCACTCGGGATTTATACGCGGCATTAGGCGAGCGCTTAGAGGACGGTTCTTGGGCGCTACGACTTTACTACAAACCGTTTATCCGCTGGATCTGGTTCGGCGGTCTGTTTATGGTATTCGGCGGGGTGCTGTGTATGGCGGATAAGCGTTACCGCTTGAAAGTTGTGCCCAAAACTGCGACGATATAGTTTATCCTTTTCTCCTTGTTTGGAGGAAAGTCGTTACAAGCGGTCATTTTTCCCCCATTTTTTGCAAAAAGAGGTGACAATATGGCGGAACAACAAAAAGGCTTTTTTCGAAACCTACTCGATAAATATGATGAGCTTTGCAAGGATCTCGGCGTCGACCAAGGTGGATGTCGCGGTTGTATTCCTGTCGTCAAATTCGATCCAGAAAAAGAAGAAGGCGATAACAAAACTGAGAAAAAAGAGTAATCTCATTAACACCACTGTCGGGTATCACATATCCCGGCAGATTTATGCCTCTACCCTCCCGCATTTTTTCATTGATTTCCGCCCTTAAAAATCCGTAAAATACCACTATATTTTTTTACAGTATTTTGATTATGATTATTGACGAAATTTGGCTATATGCGGCAATCGCCGGCTTAACATTGATCGGAATTTTGCTGCTATTTACACAATCACGTTATAAACGCGATGCCATTGAGTTACAGCAAGATCTCCAACAAATCCAAACTCAACTTGAACAGCTTTCACAAAAATACGAAGCCGTAAATACAGAAAAAAATCAGGTTGAGCAGTGGGCGATTCAACAACAAACCCGCGCCGAGTCTATTGACGAACGTTTAGCGGAGCGGGATCTTTCCATTCAAAAACTACAACAGAAACTGGAATTTGCCGAAAACCAAGAAAACCAATTGGAAAGCTATATCAATGAACTCAAAGAACGCATCGGTTCATCACAAGCCAAAGCCGATGGGTTGGAAGATCAACTGCAAAATGCCCAACTCAACTTAATCAATAAGGAAAAAGAGAGACAATCGCTACAAGTACAACTTTCTCAAGTACAACAAGAATTAGTGGAATTACGCACAACACTGCATGAAAAACAGAGCAATTTTGATGCTCAACAACGTCAATTTATGGAGGTTCGCCAACAACTGAATGTGGAATTTCAACATCTGGCTCAACAGATTTTGGACGAAAAAAGCAAATCTTTTTCGGAAACCAACCAATCCGCTTTAGACCTGCTGCTCAAGCCGTTTAAAGAGCAAATCGACGCATTTCAAAAACGGGTGAACGAAATCCATAGCGAATCCATTAAAGGTCACACCAATTTGGAATCGGAAATTAAACGGGTACTGGAAATTGGTTTATCCATGTCGCAAGAGGCGCAAAACCTCACTACCGCATTAAAAGGTAATAATAAAATTGCAGGTAACTGGGGCGAAATTCAGTTGGAAAGTGCATTGCAATCGGCGGGGTTACTCGCAGGTGAACATTATGTTGAACAAGAGAGTTATCGCGATGAAGAAGGTAAACGGTTTGCGCCGGATTTTGTGGTGAACTTGCCGGACGGCAAACATCTTATCATTGACAGTAAAATATCGCTGGTCGCTTACGATCAAGCGGTCAGATCTGAAGAAAATTTTGCAATTCAACAGGCGTTGGATGAACATTGCCGTTCGTTGCGCACGCATATAGACGGGCTTTCTAAAAAGGACTATCGCAATCTTATTGGGATTAAAAGCCCCGATTTCGTGCTGATGTTTGTGCCGATAGAACCCGCTTATATTGAAGCGATGAAACACGATCCTCAACTATTTAACTACGGCTACGAACGTAATGTCATTTTGGTTTCGCATACGACTTTAATGCCGATTTTACGCACCGTAGCAAACTTATGGCGTATCGAACGCGGAAATACGGAAGCGCGTGAAATCAGTGAAAAAGCAGGCGATATTTACAATCAGGTTTGTATGGTTGCTGACCGTTTGGCAAAACTTGGCAGCACTCTGAACAGCGCCAGTCATCAATACAACCAAACAGTTACATCGTTAGTCGGCAGACAAGGGTTGTTAGGCAAAGTCGACCGCTTCCAACATCTTTCAAGCAAAGCAAGCCAAATCGTTCCGAAAGTAGAATTACTGGAAAGCGATTGGGATGTCGCAAAATTGGAAGTAATAAAAGAGCAAGAAGATAAAGCATGAAGCAAATCACCATCGAGCAGATTTTTGAAAAATCAAACAAGATCATTTTTGGCGATGACGAATATCACGTATAATTTCGTGCTATGAATATCCGTATCACACAACAACATGCTACTTATTATTGATAATCACGATTCCTTCACATTTAACCTAGTTGATTTGGTGCGAAAAATCGGGGTTGAGATGCAAGTCGTCTCCGTCGAAGACCTTGATTTAGACGCCGTGGAACATTTCAGCCACATTATGATCTCACCCGGTCCTGATGTGCCGAGTGCTTATCCTCAACTGTTTGCCCTGTTAGAGCGTTACCACCATGCTAAATCGATTTTGGGCGTTTGCCTTGGGCATCAAACCCTCTGTCAATTTTTCGGCGGAGCTTTGTACAACCTTGAAACAGTCCGCCATGGTCAGCGCCGCTCATTGGTTCAGCATTCTCCTAATCCCTTGTTTGAAGGGTTACCCGATTCTTTTCATATCGGGCTTTATCACTCTTGGGCAATTTTGCAAAATTCTCTCGCAAACACACCGCTTGTCATGACCGCTTCTTGCGATCAAGGCGTATTGATGGCAATCCGCCATCAATACTTGCCGATTTACGGCGTGCAATTTCATCCGGAATCATTTATCACCGAACACGGTGAACAAATATTGCGCAACTGGCTGACGAAGTAATTCACGCCTCAAATTTACAAATCCTAATTCATTGATTTCTTTAATCTGTTTTTTGACAGTTTGAAAGGATTCGCCTAATTTTGATTTTTATCAATTTTCTTTACCCTTAAACCTTATACACTACATATTGTGTTTCAAACAACAAAAAAACACAATATATAGTGAATTAATATATGCAACAGCTTAGATTCAGCAGCGAACAAATTGTCTGGCAGGAAGTGCCGAATGAAACTTCTCTTGCCTTTTTAATTAACGGCTGCCCGCTAGGTTGCAAAGGCTGCCATAGTGCCGATAGTTGGAAAGCTGATAGCGGCATACTTTTAACGGAAGAATATCTTCAACAGCGTTTAACCCAATATCAAGGCTTGATCAGTTGCGTACTGTTTATGGGGGGCGAATGGCAAGCGGAAACACTCATCCGTCTGTTAAAGTTAGTTCGTCAACACGGTTTAAAAACCTGTCTTTATACCGGGTTGGAACGGCATGAATTACCGCAAGCACTCATCAAGTATCTCACTTACCTAAAAACCGGCAGGTGGATTGCCGAACGTGGCGGACTGAACAGTTTAACGACGAATCAACGTTTTATCGATTTACGCAGCGGCGAAAATCTCAACCCTCTTTTTCTGAAGGAAACAACGAAATGATCAGACTTAATGCGGAACAACTCCAAGGGAAGCTGGATTTTATCGACCATTATATTCAAGCAAATAATGCGGCGGACGGCTCAAAAATGGATGCTAATGCCAATGTCAGCCAAAAGAACATTGCTACAATGGAAAATGAACTTATGAAGGATTTCTTTGTGCAGGTTAATCGCGCTAAAGTCAGTAATAAAATAGCAGAACTTTTCGGAAAAGATTTAGCCGCAGAATATTTACGTCAAATTGAAGATCATGAAATCTACGTTCACGATGAAACCAGCCTGAAACCTTATTGTGTTTCAGTGACACTCTACCCTTTCTTGCACGACGGATTGAGTAAGCTCGGCGGCGAATCCAAAGCGCCAAACCATCTGGCATCTTTTTGCGGTTCTTTTATCAATTTAGTCTTCGCCATCAGCTCACAATTTGCCGGGGCGGTGGCTACCGTGGAGTTTTTAACTTATTTTGACTATTTCGCCCGCCGAGATTATGGAGAGAATTATCTTGAAACGCACCATAATGAAGTCGAAAGCCATCTACAGCAAGTCATCTATAGTTTGAACCAACCCGCAGCAGCACGCGGTTATCAAAGTGTATTTTGGAATATTTCGGTTTTCGACCGCTATTATTTCGATGCAATGTTCGGTGATTTTGTATTCCCCGATTTATCCGCACCGAATTGGCACACCGTTTCCGCTTTACAAGATTTCTTTATGCGTTGGTTCAATAAAGAGCGTAGCAAAGCCATCTTGACTTTTCCGGTCGTGACCGCCGCCATGCTGACCGAAAACGGCAAATGTAAAGACGGCCATTTTGCCGATAAAATGGCACAAGAGCTGTCCGAAGGAAATTCTTTCTTTATCTATCAATCGGATAACCCTGATTCTCTCGCCTCCTGCTGCCGTTTACGTAACGAAATCAGCGACCATACGTTTTCCTACTCGTTAGGTGCAGGCGGCGTGGCGACCGGTTCGATTAATGTCATCACCCTAAATATGAACCGTTTGGAACAAGACGGGCGGAATTTAACTGAAGAAGTCGGTAAAATTCATCAATATCAATATGCGTACCGCAAATTGATGGAAGAATATTTATCCGCAGGAATGCTGCCGGTTTATGATGCCGGATTTATCTCGCTGAATAAGCAATTCCTCACCATCGGCATTAACGGTATGGCGGAAGCCGCGGAATTTCATAGCATTAAAGTCGGCTATAATCCGGAATATGTTGATTTTGTCCGCCAACGTTTATTTGCAATTTATTCAGCAAATCAGACCGCTTGTAAACAATACGGCGTGAAATTTAATACCGAATTTGTCCCGGCGGAAAATCTTGGGGTAAAAAATGCCAAATGGGATAAAGCCGCGGGTTATGTTGTGCCACGCGATTGCTACAATTCCTATTTCTATATTGTGGAAGATGAAGAGATCAATGCGCTGGATAAATTTATGCTGCACGGAAAAGAACTTGTGGAGTGGTTAGACGGCGGTTCTGCCTTGCATTTAAATTTAGACGAAGCACTCAGTTTCAGTGGCTACCGCTCGCTATTGGATATCGCGGCGCAAACCGGCTGCAACTATTTCTGTATCAACGTAAAAATCACCATCTGTAACGAATGCGCGCATATCGACAAACGCACTTTACGCTTGTGTAGTTGCTGCGGCTCACAAAACATTGATTACGGCACAAGAGTCATTGGTTATTTGAAACGGGTTTCCGCTTTCAGCTCCGCCCGTCAGAAAGAACATTCATTAAGGCATTATCACCGTAAAGCCGCGTAAAACCGCTTGAGTTTCATAATAGAAAAGCCTCCTCCACAAGTGGAGGAGGAAACAAGAAAAAACAAGCGGTCAGTTTTCAACGATTTTTTGCAAATTCAAGACGTTAATGTAACTTCGGCTTTTCCGCCATTTTCGGTGAGGCAAAATGGCTGTGTAAAAACAGTGTGACTATGCGTAGATATTCAACAATCTCTTCACCGGCATCAAGCAACGCTTCACTGCTTTCGTCTTCATCATAACCAAGTCTGGCGATTTCATCTAAATCATCGATCGCTTCATTCACTTCATCATTTTCACGCGACAATTTCGGTTGAGCCAAACCTAACCCCGAAATAAAATGCCCCGTCCAATCAGCAATATTATCGGCTAAGACAAAACCGTCTTCCTCTTCAGGTAGCCACAATGAAAAAAGCGTATTGGCTTCATCAAAACTTTCGCTTAATTGTCGGTAAAATTCGCTCAATGCCGCTAAAGGCGCTTGAGAAAAGGCGTGCCCATCGTTCATAAACTGATATGTTAAGGTTTTCCAAGAGTCGTCTTGAATACCGCCGGCGATTAATCCGCTTAAAAAACCGTGAAATTCGGCTGGGGAATAATCGATTTGAAGCTGAGAAATCAGCTGTTTAAATTCGTTTGATTGCAAAATAGCCATAGCCTATTATTTGTGATTTATTCAAAGGGTGGCATAATAGCAAAAATTTTTGTGTTCGTGAGGATTTCCCGACAATGTCGAAGAATAATATTGAATTATCGCTTTTTGGGCAGGTGCTTCGCCTTTACTGCCCGCCGGAACAGCAAGAAGCGTTATTAGCGTCCGCGCAACGTTTAGAAGAACGTGTCGCCGTACTTAAAGAGCAATCCGGCATTATCCAGCTTGAAAAAGTGCTTTCTATCGTGGCACTGAATTTAAATTACGAGCTGGAGCAAGAACAGCGCAAAAACGTAGAAAATAAAAATGTGTTAATGGCATGTGTGCAGCAATTAGACAATTCATTGGCAAAATTTCAGTCAACGAATATTGATGCCATGTCTGTTGCTCAAGAAAATGACTAATAGCATAAATTCCTGCATTTTCTTGATCTGAACACTAGGAAAAACGATCAAATTCCGTTAGTATTCTTATTGCCTGAGGTGTACGTTGTGAGTTACGTCCCTGAGCCGATATTTAAAACACTTTGAGTTGAGCTCTTATATTGTTGGTGAGCAGGCTCGTTCGACGAGAAGCCTAAAAACGGTAATGTTCGACTCCCTTGAACCGTCTGGTTCAAGGACCACAACGAATGACGGCACTTCGGGTCTTTTTTATTTATGACAAAATCTTCCCCTTACGAACTTCGTCAGCAATTACGCCAAACCATGCGTGCATTGCGTCTCGGCTTAACACCGGTACAACAAACCTTTGCCGCGCAACAAATTATTCCTAAGGCATTAACATTAATTGAACACTATCAAGCAACCCGTCTTGCTTTTTATCTGCCTTTTAACGGTGAGATTTCTCCGATTCCGTTAATTGAACGGCTACAAACGCTGAACAAAAAAATTTATCTACCGGTACTACATCCTTTTAGTGCACATCAACTGCTGTTTTTGGAATATCACTCACCGCAGGATTTGGAAACCAACCGCTTCGGCATCCTTCAACCCAAACTTGATGTACGTAATGTTCTACCGCTAAACGAATTAGAGATGATTTTCGTGCCGCTTGTCGCCTGTGATCAACAAGGCAATCGCTTAGGTATGGGCGGTGGTTTTTATGATAGAACCCTTGCTCAAGCCAAACATTTAGTGAGCGTAGGTTTGGCTCATCGCAACCAACAAGTTGAACAACTGCCCGTTGAAAGTTGGGATGAACCTCTTACGCATTTAATTCTCGGAGATTGCGAATAATGGCGCTCAAACTTCCCCCACCGCTTGTGGCGTTAATCTGTGCAATCATTATCTATTTTCTTCCGAATTATGCCGAACCCAATCTGATTTACCGCGCCGCTGCACTGTTTTTTATATTATTTGCCGCGGTTGTCGATATTTCAGGGCTGATTGCGTTTTACCAAAACAAAACGACAATTAATCCGCTAAATCCAAGTAAAACGGTCCGTCTCACTACGCATGGCATCTACCGTTTTACCCGAAATCCAATGTATCTCGGTTTGGCAAGCTTATTGATTGCATGGTCGCTGTGGCTGGGCAATGCTTTCGCATTTTTGGTCGTTTGGGGATTTATCGCCTACATCACCCGCTTCCAAATTCTGCCGGAGGAGCGGATTCTCGAACAAAAATTCGGCGAAGAATACCGCACCTATCAACAAAAAGTACCACGGTGGCTTTGGTAGCGCAGACAAGCGGTCGGTTTGTGAGAAAATTTTGCAAAATTTGCAAAAAAATCGGACAATCTCACCGCTTGTATCGATTAAAAGGAACAAATTATGTCTACTCAATACCCTGAAACTATTTTCAGTAAAATTATCCGCAAAGAAATTCCGGCAAACATTGTTTATCAAGATGAACTGGTCACCGCATTCCGCGATATTTCGCCGCAGGCTAAAACCCACATTTTGATTATTCCGAACAAATTTATCCCAACCGTTAATCATGTTACGGCTGAAGATGAGCAAACGTTAGGACGCTTATTCACTGTTGCAGCCAAAATTGCCAAAGAAGAAGGTATTGCCGAAGACGGCTACCGTTTGATCATGAACTGCAACAAACATGGCGGACAAGAAGTATTCCATATTCATATGCACCTTGTTGGCGGCGAGCCGCTCGGTAAAATGTTGGCAAAATAATATGTTATTCAAAAAATTCTTCATGCCTGCACTATTTGGCTTACTTCTCGGTGCCTGTTCCAGCTCGCCGACCAGCTATTTGCCAAATGGAACTCAGCCGATTGTCAACATTGAGGCGAATATCAATTCGTTGATCAATGTTGAAGCGTCATCGAATGCCTTAACCGTCGTTAACAAAACGGCTCGCCCGCTTAGCTTGCTCTATACGCTGATTTGGTACGATAAAGATGGTGTAACCCAAACGACAAACGGCGCGGAAAACCCGCCTTGGCATACTTTACAGCTCGAAGCGGAACAGAAATCTGCCCTGCAGCTAGACAAACCGAGTACAGAAAGCGAAAACTACCGTATTTACCTACGCAGTAGTCGATGAACGCATTAGCATGGTTGACGCAAACCAAAGCGCAAGCGGTTCGTTCCGTGCAACCATTGCACGGATTGACCGCGTGTAGCCAATTGATAGAACTGGAAAACGGCGAACGCTACGTATGGCGCAAGCAGAGCAGACGGGCAACGGATTATGGCATAAACTACTCGCAAGAAGCGGTGATATTGGCAGCCATAGCCGAATTCGGATTCTCACCGGTTCCCTGCTACGTCTCTTCACAAGAAACCTTGCTTCACTGGCTTGAAGGCGAGCAGCCGAAACAATTCGACGATCAGTTGTTGCAACAACTGGCAGCATTGCTCGCCAAACTGCACCGTTTGGATTTACAAACGGTCTTTTTCGGCAAAAAATTGGCAAAACTCGATCTTGCCGAGCGTTGTTATACTTTATGGAAAACACTCTCCTCAAATCAACAAGCTGAATTGGGCTTTTCACCGCCATTTAACCGGGTCGAACCGTTTGCAGCGGCACTTTGCCATCACGATATCCACCTTGCCAATTTGGTTACCCGTTCAAATAGATTGTTTTTAATTGATTGGGAATATGCAGCCGTCTCCGATCCGGCATTGGAACTTGCGATGATTATTCACGGCAACGCACTGATTTCCGCACAACAAGCGGTCTTTTTGAACGGTTATTTTGCAAAAAATCCGCTCAATCGCACCGCTTGTATCGCCAAAATGAAAGAATATCTGCCTGAAATTGAAAAACTTAATCGATTATGGTTTGCGCTTTAGCATATTGTAGATAAAATTATCACCCAATTGAGAACCATTTTTATTTGTAAAAGAGTGTAAACCGACTTGTCTTTGTTTTTGAGAATCAATATCATTTAGTCACTTCAAAAATAATAGGTAATCACTCCAACTCTTACGCCTCATTCCCCCACAAAATGAGGCGTTTTTTTTCGCCTTTTCCCTATGATTTTCATTTCATCCCGTTATAATACCGAGTATTTTTCGCTTTATACAGAATAAGGACACATAATGACTCAATCTATTGATACTATTCTCGCCGAACTGAAACGTGGCGTAGAAGAAGTTTACTCCGAAGCAGATCTCATCGAAAAATTAAAAGAAAACCGTCCGTTGCGCGTAAAACTTGGCGCAGATCCAACCGCTCCCGATATTCATTTAGGTCATACCGTAGTATTAAACAAACTACGTCAATTCCAGAATTTTGGTCACGAAGTGATTTTCTTAATCGGTGACTTCACCGCAACCGTGGGCGATCCTTCGGGTAAAAACACAACCCGCCCGCCGCTTTCTCGTGAAGATGTGCTACGCAATGCGGAAACCTATAAAGAACAGATCTACAAAATTCTCGACCCGCAAAAAACCCGTATCGTGTTTAACTCCGATTGGTTAGGTGAATTGGGTACCATTGGTATGATTCGCTTAGCATCAAACTATACGGTCGCTCGTATGCTTGAGCGTGATGATTTCAAAAAACGTTTTGCCAATAACCAATCTATTGCGATTCACGAATTTATCTACCCGTTATTGCAAGGTCATGATTCTGTTGCTTTGGAAGCGGATATTGAACTTGGCGGTACAGACCAAACTTTCAACCTGTTGATCGGTCGTGAATTGCAAAAAGCCGCAGGGCAAAAACCGCAAGTGGCAATGACTTTACCGCTTTTGGTCGGCTTAGACGGCGAGAAAAAAATGTCAAAATCCCTGGGCAACTACATCGGTGTGACCGAAGTTCCTAACGAAATGTTCGGTAAAATTATGTCGATTTCGGATGAATTGATGTGGGATTGGTATAACTTACTTTCATTCCGTCCATTGGCAGAAATCGCCCAATTAAAAGCCGATGTTGAAGCAGGAAAAAACCCGCGTGATGTGAAAATTCTGTTAGCGAAAGAGATTATCGCACGCTTCCACTCAGAAGCCGATGCCGATACTGCAGAGCAAGAGTTTATCAATCGTTTCCAAAAAGGTGCATTACCGGATGAAATGCCTGAATTCACCTTTGAAGGCGAAATCGGCTTAGCGGCATTGTTAAAAGAAGCCGGTTTAGTACCTTCCACGTCTGAAGCAATTCGTTCTGCACAGCAAGGCGGCGTGAAAATTGATGGCGAAAAAATCGATGATGTGAAACAAAATGCGCAAAAAGGGACTTTTGTTTATCAAGTCGGTAAACGTAAATTTGCAAGAGTAACAGTGAAATAGCCTTATTTCCCCATATATTTAAAGCGTAGATTTATTCTACGCTTTTAATTTGCTTTATTTAATGAGACAAAAATGCCTTCCGATTTATTTGCTATTCCCGATTAGCCTTTCATAACGTGCATCCGTTAACGTTTTTAGAAATGCTTCTAGCGCATCGATATCTTCATCGGATAACGGTTTACTTTTAAGATCGTCAAAAGCGATCGTCGGATGGTATTCCGAAGCCTCCCACACTTTACCGGTTTCCGGATTATGCGTTCTTACAGGATTATTGAAGTGATCTAAATAAAGCAATACTGTACGTAGCTCACGAAAAACACCGTTGTGCATATAAGGAGCGGTAACCGCAACATTGCGTAACGTCGGCACCTTAAATTTACCTTTTTGATTAATATCCCCTCTTACCATCGGGTTATCCAACAAACCGTTATCAACAAAGTCTGCAGGCAGTCGGTTATGTTCAATCAAATACGGATTACTTGGCACACCGATATTGTAATAGCGATAGTTAGTAAAGGTTTCTTGTCGATGATTTGTCTGCGAATGAAGTTGATGGCAGTTGCTACAGTGAGTTCTATTCTTATCGAAAAACAGATCACGCCCTTGCTGTTCCAGCGGAGTAAAGTGATATTCACCGATTAATGCCTTATCGTATTTAGCATCAAAAGGCGCAAGTAACCGTTTTTCTTGCTGAAATACCGCAATAGCATCTTCCATTGCAGCATAAATCGAATCCACGTTATCCCAAATATTTTGTCCGTAATGGTGAGTCAACAATTCGGCATACATCGGAATTTGCCATAACCGTTTCGCTACCGATAATTTATCCGGCATTCCCATTTCAAGCGGATCAAGCGGTGGCATTCCCGCTTGTTTTTGCAAATTTTGCGCTCGACCATCCCAAAATTGCCCGCCGATATAATGCTGCGATTTTTCATCAAAATGAAATTCCGGTGAAAATTTCGCATAGAGCATAGTCGGCGCATTCCGTTTGCCAAATTTGGTTAAGTCATCGCCTTGCGAAACCATACCTTTTGCACTACTTTCACGAACATCGATAAATGCATGATCTTGGTCATGACAACTGGCACAATTTTGGTTACCGTGCAACGAGAGTGAACGATCAAAAAACAAAATCTGACCTAACAAAGCTTTATCAATACCGTTTTGCGGCATTGCCCGAGGTTCGGCTTCTAATGCTGATGCCATGAGCGGCATCAGCATGAAAACGTAGAGACTGTTTTTCATTATCATCACTCCCAAAATAAAAAACGCCCCTTGCGAGGCGTTTTATGATTATGAACGTTTCATAATTTCAAAAAATTCATCATTGGTTTTCGCAACCATCAATTTATCAATAAGGAATTCCATTGCTTCGACTTCACCCATCGGATTAAGGATTTTGCGTAAAATCCACATTTTTTGTAACTCATCCGGTGTTGTAAGCAAATCTTCTTTACGAGTACCTGAACGATTGAAATCAATTGCAGGGAATACACGTCTTTCCGCAATTTTGCGTGAAAGATGTAATTCCATATTACCCGTTCCTTTAAACTCTTCGAAGATAACCTCATCCATTTTTGAACCGGTATCCACAAGCGCCGTTGCAATAATCGTCAAACTGCCGCCCTCTTCCACATTACGCGCGGCGCCGAAAAAACGTTTCGGACGGTGTAATGCGTTTGCATCCACACCACCGGACAAAATTTTGCCCGAAGCAGGCGTCACCGTGTTATAAGCACGAGCCAAACGAGTAATTGAATCTAATAAAATGACCACATCTTTTTTATGTTCAACCAAGCGTTTCGCTTTTTCGATCACCATTTCCGCTACCTGGACATGACGCGCCGCCGGTTCATCAAAAGTAGAGGCGATGACTTCACCTTTTACCGAACGTTGCATTTCGGTTACTTCTTCCGGGCGTTCGTCAATTAACAAGACGATTAACACACATTCCGGATAATTGTAGGTAATACTTTGAGCAATATTCTGCAGAAGAACGGTCTTACCGGCTTTTGGCGGAGCTACGATCAAACCTCGCTGACCTTTACCGATCGGCGATGCTAAATCTAAAATACGAGCTGTTAAATCTTCTTTTGAACCGTTGCCTCGCTCCATACGGAGGCGGGAATTTGCGTGAAGTGGAGTTAAATTTTCGAAAAGGATTTTACTACGGGAAACTTCCGGTTTGTCCTCATTGACCAAATCCACTTTCAATAATGCAAAATAACGTTCGCCTTCTTTCGGCGGTCGAATTTTACCTTCAATCGAATCACCGGTTTGTAAGTTAAAACGGCGGATTTGACTCGGTGAGACATAAATATCATCCGGACCGGCTAAATAAGAGCTATCGCCTGAACGTAAGAAACCGAAGCCGTCCGGAAGGATTTCCAACACGCCTTGTCCGAAAATATCCTCTCCGCTTTTAGCATGCTGTTTTAAAATAGCAAAAATGATGTCTTGTTTGCGTAAGCGGGCCAAGTTCTCTAAGCCCATTTGTTCTTCACCGATACGGACAAGCTCCGATACGGGGGTATTTTTTAACTCTGTAAGATGCATAGATATTTAGAAATGTGTTTGTTAAAAATTAATTAGTTTTAGATTGGGTATTCAGAATTGATATTCGGTTGAATAGAGTTGTCGAAGAATACAGCGAAATTAATCAATTTGCAAATTTTTTCGCAAAACTGACCGCTTGTTTGCTTGAAAAAAACAAAAAAAACCCTATCTTGTGAGCCATTGTTTTCAAAATCGGACAGCTTATGAAAAACAGTGAAAAAGATTCCAACGACGTTCGCCTTGATAAATGGTTGTGGGCTGCGCGTTTTTATAAAACACGTAGCATAGCCAAAGCCATGATTGAAGGAGGCAAAGTGCATTATAACGGTCAACGCGCTAAAACCAGTAAAATCGTTGAAATCGGTGCCACCATTAAACTGCGTCAAGGCAACGAAGAAAAGGAAATTACCGTTATTGCCTTAAGCGACCAACGCCGAGGTGCATCGGAGGCTCAGCTGCTTTATCAAGAAACGGAAAAAAGTGTGGTGGAACGCGAAAAATTGGCATTTGCCCGCAAAGTTAATGCGTTATCAATGCCACATCCTGATCGCCGACCTAATAAAAAAGAGCGTCGCGATCTGCTTAAATTTAAACATATTAACTCGGATATTCTATGAATTACACTCAAGATAATGACAAACTTTATCGATTTCTCTTTAAAAATCGTGCCGTTCGCGGTGAATGGGTTCGCCTAAACGATACCTTTACCGAAACATTGAATACTCATCATTACCCAAAAACAGTTCAAAATCTGTTAGGTGAAATGTTAGTAGCGACCAGCTTACTTACCGCTACCCTTAAATTTGAAGGAACGATTACCGTACAAATCCAAGGAAACGGCGCCTTGAAACTTGCAGTCGTCAACGGCAATCAACACCAACAATTACGAGCGCTGGCACGCGTAGAGGGTGAAATCAATGAAAAAGCCACACTAGCTGAAATGGTTGGTCAAGGTGTGCTGGTCATTTCAATTATTCCGGAGCAAGGCGAACGTTACCAAGGTGTTATTGCCTTAGATAAACCGACTATACGCGAATGTTTAGAAGATTATTTCGCCCGTTCCGAACAACTCGCGACACAACTAAATATTCATGTCGGAGAATATCAAGGAAAAGCCGTTGCCGGCGGTACTTTGTTGCAAATTATGCCGGACGGTACCGGCACACCGGAGGATTTTGAACATTTAGCTACACTCGCGGCAACCACAAAAGATGAAGAACTATTCGGATTGAGTGCAGAAGAATTACTCCACCGTTTGTTCCACGAAGAAACCGTTGAAGTGTATCCGCCACAATCAACAGAATTCAAGTGTGGTTGTTCAAGAGAACGTTCAGGCGCAGCAATTTTGTTGTTACCTGAAGATGAAATCGCCGAAATGCTTGCCGAAAAGCAAGGAGTAATTGATATGCAGTGCGAATGCTGCGGTACACAATATTTCTTCGATAAGAAAGCGATTGAAGAGTTAAAAAATAACAACGAAAACTAAAGGTAAAATGAGAGAAAATCATGAACGAACCTATTCTCAGACAGGTGGTATTGGATACTGAAACCACAGGGATGAACTTTAACGGCGCACCGCATATCGGACACAATATTATCGAAATCGGTGCCGTAGAGGTAATTAACCGCCGTCTGACCGGCAGAACCTATCATGTTTATATCAAACCGCCACGAGAAGTGGATGCCGACGCTATCGCCGTTCACGGCATTACCAATGAAATGCTGGCGGATAAACCGACCTTTGCCGAAATTGCCGATGAATTTCTTGAATTTATTAAAGGTGCAGAATTAGTCATTCATAATGCGCCCTTCGACGTGGGCTTTATCGATCACGAATTTTCATTTTTAAAGAATCCACCGCCCAAAACCGCCGAAATGTGCCAAGTTACCGACAGCCTACAACTCGCACGAAAAATGTATCCGGGTAAACGCAATAGTTTGGATGCATTATGTGATCGTTTAGGTATCGATAACAGTAAACGCGTACTCCACGGCGCATTGCTGGATGCGGAGATCCTCGCCGATGTCTTTTTAATGATGACCGGCGGGCAGATCGCATTAATCGGTGAAGAAGAACATGAAACGACAAGCATAGTCCAAGTTGATGACTTTAACGCCCGTGTTATTCTTGATACATCGAGTTTGATTGTTCTTGCACCAACGGATGAAGAGCTGGAAGCACATCATAAATACTTGGAATTAATCAATAAAAAATCGAAAGGAAATTGCCTTTGGACACGTTCGGAAGAAGGCGAAACGGTTACATTGAACTAAAAATACCCGCCTTGTATAGGAAAAAAGCAATTAATCTGTTTTTTAAAAAAAGTGTTTGACGGGTAAAAGCGAAATCATTAATATACGCCTCGTTCGCTGCGGAGTGGTAGTTCAGCTGGTTAGAATACCTGCCTGTCACGCAGGGGGTCGCGGGTTCGAGTCCCGTCCATTCCGCCAATTTATTTAATATTCATAATATACCTCCTTAGTATGTTAAAAGAAAAAGCCTCTGAGTAATCAGAGGCTTTTTCTTTATAGGCATAGTAGACTAAAATTTATCTATTATGCCCTATTTTCTAAAGATTCCGAATTACAACGAAATCCCAAATCTTTCTTTCACAATCGGAGCAAAATCGGAAAAACCACCCATCGGCACATTATCTAAAAAGATTTGCGGCACAGTTGCAACCG
Organism: Glaesserella sp.; assembly: GCF_041814905.1. Lineage (NCBI taxonomy): Bacteria > Pseudomonadati > Pseudomonadota > Gammaproteobacteria > Pasteurellales > Pasteurellaceae > Glaesserella > Glaesserella sp. The sequence goes on from NZ_JBGXYA010000036.1 coordinate 61,946, forward strand.
GTTTACCGACACGAGGTTCCAAATCTTCTTTTGAAATACCGTTTTCAATCATATCCACGAATTCAAAATCGAAATCTGCTAATTCCGCTTTCATTTTCTCCGCCAATGCTTTGGCATTGCGACAGTACGGACAGGTCATACGACCATAAATTTCTACAAACATACTATTTCCTTATGGTTAATGTGATTACAAGCGGTCAGATTTTAACAGAAATTTGCAAATAAAAAAGGATACCTCAAGGTATCCCTTTTATCTCTTTGGCGCGAACAAAACGCTTAAAGTAGTGACAATTAATGTGTACTTGTACTTGCTGTCGTGCGGTTAGCACGTTTACGTTCAACTTCCGTTAATAATTTCTTACGAATACGCACTGATTTAGGAGTGACTTCCACTAATTCGTCATCGTCAATAAATTCTAACGCTTGTTCTAAGCTGAATTTAACCGGTGTGGTTAACGTTAACGCATCGTCTTTACCTGACGCACGCATATTCGTTAATTTTTTACCTTCCAATGGGTTGACGGTTAAGTCGTTAGAACGGCTGTGAATACCGATAATTTGACCCTCATAAATTTCCGCGCCGTGATCCACCATTAATTTACCGCGATCTTGCAACGCGTAAAGTGAATAAGCTAGCGCTTTACCTGTACCGTTTGAAATCAAAACACCATTGATACGTTGACCGATTTCACCCGGCTTCACGTCATCATAATGGCTGAAACTTGAATAGAGTAAACCGGTACCTGACGTCATTGTCATAAAATCATTACGGAAACCGATTAAACCACGGCTAGGAATAATGTACTCTAAACGGGTACGACCTTTACCGTCCGGCACCATATCTCGGACTTCGCCTTTACGAATTCCTAATGCTTCCATCACGGAACCTTGATGTTGTTCTTCAATATCAATCGTCACCTGTTCAAACGGCTCTTGTTTACGACCGTCAATCTCTTTAAAAATAACCTTCGGACGAGACACCGCCAATTCATAACCTTCACGACGCATATTTTCGATAAGCACCGATAAATGTAATTCACCACGACCTGACACGCTAAACACATCGGAATCTTCAGTTTCTTCCACACGCAATGCGACATTGTGTACCAATTCTTTGTTTAAACGCTCTAAAATTTGGCGGGAAGTCACGAATTTACCTTCTTGACCACAGAATGGCGAAGTATTCACGCAGAAGAACATCGTGACCGTCGGTTCATCTACCGATAGTGCCGGCAAGGCTTCTACATTGTTGATATCGCATAACGTATCGGAAATATTCAACTCCCCCATACCTGTGATCGCCACAATATCGCCTGCATAAGCTTCCGTCGCTTCGTAGCGCTGTAAACCTAAATGACCTAACACTTGACCGATACGTCCGTTACGGGTTTTGCCATACATATCGATTAAGGTTACAGGTTGATTCGGTTTTACCGTACCGCGTTTGATACGCCCTATACCGATTACGCCTAAATATTTGCTGTAGTCCAGCTGTGAAATTTGCATTTGGAACGGTGCGTCCAGCTCTACGTCCGGTGGAGCAACGTGTTTAATAATCGCTTCAAACAGTGGATCCATATTGGGTGCAAGCGCTTCGTGTTCCAAACCGGCTACGCCATTTAATGCCGAAGCATAGATGATCGGGAAATCCAGCTGTTCGTCCGTCGCCCCTAAATTAACGAATAAATCGAATACTTGGTCTACTACCCAGTCAGGACGCGCACCGGGACGGTCCACTTTATTGACAACAACAATGGGTTTCAAACCATGAGCGAACGCTTTTTGAGTAACGAAACGGGTTTGTGGCATCGGACCGTCAAAAGCATCGACCACCAGTAATACCGAGTCAACCATTGAAAGAACGCGCTCTACTTCACCACCGAAGTCAGCATGCCCCGGAGTATCAACGATATTGATACGGTAGCCGTTCCAGTTAATCGCGGTATTTTTCGCAAGAATGGTAATACCACGTTCTTTTTCAAGATCGTTGGAGTCCATCACTCGCTCGTCAACATCGCCGCGGGAGGTATCTAAGGTGCCTGAAAGTTTTAAAAGTTTATCAACTAAGGTTGTTTTGCCGTGGTCAACATGAGCAATAATCGCAATATTGCGAAGTTTGTTTGTATCGAGTTGTTGCATTGAAATGTCTTTATTTACGATGAAAATAATGACAGGTAAAAATACCCGCCTGACGAAATCTTAGAAATGTGTTGCACATTATTTTAATGTGATCTTGTTCACAATTTACAAAGGGTCGCGATTATACCTATTTTTTGTGTAATCGGCTAGAAAGCAAGCGGTCCGTTTGCCGTAAAAATTTGCAAATTTGCAAAATTTCCATCCAAACAGACCGCTTGTCGGCTTATTGTAGCGCCTTTAACATATCTCGATACTCACTCGATTGCTGTAATAACAGCTGTGCTGCTTTTTTGAGTTTGTTCACGCTACTTTTCGGCAGATAGAACGAAGTGCTGATATTCAACACGTCTTTTTTCAATGTCGATTCCGGTAAGTCTTTCAGATTCAGACTGACAAAATGCATATCGACCCGTTTATGCTTCGGCTGTTTTTGCATCGCTTGATTCCATTCATCGGTAAATTCACGAAAACGGCGTAACGTAACTTGAGTATTGCGGTCAATAGGCACGTTCACAATAGTGTTAAGCACATCCAAAGTTCTTGGAATATTCGCACTTTGGTCAATTTCACTGGTCACTTCATTTTGTGCATTGACATTAATCACCACTATTCGTTTTATTCCGCTTTGTAACACCCGTTGATAAATACTTTGCTGCCCCACGGCATCATAAATATCGGTTAAGCTTGCCAAACCGAGATTATCGGTTAAACCTCCGTCCACCAAGTGAATAAAAGGCCGTTGCTTGCTATTTTGATAAAGTGAGAAATTCTGCCGCATCTCTTGTACGCTTTTAGAGCGTAAAGAATCCAGCTGCACGAGAGAGGTAATCTGTTCGACTTCAGGCAACACAAAACCGCAGTTTCCGCCGTTGTTGTTAAAAGTAATCGGGCTAAACACTAATGGCACCGCACTGGAGGCAGCAACCGCACGGGCGATTTCTACATCGTCTAAATTTAAACAAAGTCCGTCAAAAAATTCTTGGGTAAACGTGACTTTTTGTCCCATGCTCATGTCGGTAGCGCTGATAACAACCAAAGGACCTTTTCTAACGGACAGATCACCGAATTTTTTACCGCCGTATAGGGTTAAATTAAGCTGTTCTTGCAGTAAATCACCTCGTCCGAATTGATCTGAAGTCAAGCGCGGTAAGTTAGAAAGAGAAAACAATTGATCGGTTAATTGGCTTTCAAAATCGCGTTTCAGAAAGTTTTCTTCAAATTTCGGTACGGTATCTTTGCCTTCCATGGATAAATAGGCAGCAAGTATCGAGCCGCCCGATACCCCGAACACTATATCGATATTGTCTAATAACGTCGGTTTAGTCGGATGATTAATTTTGACTTGTTTGAATTGCTCTAATACGCCATAGCCTAATGCCGCCGCACGGCTACCGCCACCGGAAAACATCAATACAATCAAATTACCGTCGTTGCTTTCCGCTAACGCAGTTTTCATCCGATAACCTTTGTTCGGAGTAACTTCGCTGATTGTTTCCGTCGGTTGATACAACATCGCATTACAGGCTGACAATAATACGGTAGTGAGTAAAATAGAAATCGTTTTTAGCATAGCAAATTAATATTAATAACAAAAACCGTCGTCCGGTTTGTTGAAATATGTGACTACCAACCACCGCCGAGGGCTTTATACAGATTGACTAAGTTTTGCACAGAGTTTAAGCGAAATTGAATTAATTGTTCCTGATAACTCAATGCCGATATTTGCGCACGTAGTGCCACATCCAAGGTTTTTTCACCGTGTTTAAACAGTTTCTGCGCATCACTTGTCTGTTTTTGCGCTTATTGATAGGCGTTGATCAATTGTTGAATTTGACGCTATAACGTAATATCCCGTCGACCGAGAAAAGAGTGAGAGAGTGTTGTGCCATCAACGGTTTCTAACTCGCCGCCTACCGGAATGCCGTGGGCAATTCGAGTAACTTTAATATTATGCGCCTGACACATTTCGGCAATATAATTGGCGGTGACTTCACCTTCTGCTGTCGGGTTGGTTGCGACAATCACTTCATGGAAAGATTCATTCTCCAAGCGTTGCTGCAAAAGGTCTAAGCCGATTTCTCGCGGACCAATACCGTCTAGCGGAGATAAATGCCCCATCAACACAAAATAACGACCTGAAAATTGCCCGGTATTTTCAATCGCCTGAATATCCGCTGGCATCTCAACCACACATAACTGTCCGCTCATTTGTCGGCGGTAGTTTTGGCAGATATTACATTCTTCTTCCTCAGTAAAAGTTCGGCAAGATTTACAATGCCCGATATGGCTCATTGCTTCGCTTAACGCTTTGGCTAAATTCACACCGCCACTGCGGTTACGTTGTAGTAAATGGTATGCCATGCGCTGAGCCGATTTTGGTCCGACACCGGGTAAAGCACGCAAGGCTTCCATTAAATTTTCAAGTAAAGGGCTGGTTTGCATTACGATCTCTTAATTGATTTGGGGCGCATCGGCGCCCCAAATATACAGATACAAAAATAAAAATCAGAAAGGCATTTTCATACCCGGCGGTAACTGCATTCCGGCGGTTACACTTGCCATTTTTTCTTTTTGAAGTTCATCAGCTCGGCGAACGGCATCATTAAATGCTGCGGCAATTAAATCTTCCAACATTTCTTTGTCATCTTCCATTAATGAAGGATCGATTTCAATACGACGGCAATTATGAGAACCGTTGATTGTGATTTTCACCAAACCGGCACCTGATTCGCCTGTCACTTCTAATTGTGCGATCTCTTCCTGCATTTTTTGCATACGCTCTTGCATCTGCTGAGCTTGTTTCATTAAATTGCCTAAGCCGCCTTTTCCAAACATTTGTAACCTCGTCTATAAATTCAGATAAATAAAAAAACGCTTGCATTCTACTGAACCAAGCGTTTTCGTGCAAGCAATTCGGATTTGTAAAATTTTGCGCTAAACTGATCGCTTGTATCAACGAATCCTGCTCGAACAGACAAGATCGTTGCCACTATCCTAATGCAACATCTAAAATCATCATAATGGTGAAACCGACCATCAAACTCAAGGTTGCGATATCAGTATTGCCATTACTTTGCGATTCGGGAATCAACTCTTCCACTACGACGAAAATCATAGCACCGGCGGCAAATGCCAAAGCGTAAGGCAGAACGGAAGTCATCGTCATGACAAACATAGCGCCAATCACTGCCGCAATAGGTTCTACAACCGCCGACATTGAGCCGTAGTTAAAGGCTTTCATACGGCTATGCCCTTCGCCTCGAATCGGTAATGCTAAAGAAGAGCCCTCCGGAATATTTTGTAAGCCGATACCGATTGCCAAACCGATCGCTCCCATAATTGAAGCATCCACACCCGGGACATTCGCAGCCACGGCGCCAAATGCCACGCCAATCGCTAATCCCTCTGGAATGTTATGAATGGTGATCGCTAAAAACAGCAGCATTGATTTCGACAATTTTTTAGTGGCGATACCTTCCGCTTCGGTAACCGGTTTACTCAAATGCAAATGCGGTACGATGTAATCCAACAGACGGATAAAAAAACCGCCTAATAGAAAACCAACCGCGGCAGGAATCCAGCTCCATTCACCGTAACTATGTTCCGCATAATCAATCGCAGGGGCAAGTAACGACCAAAAAGAAGCGGCGATCATCACGCCTGCTGCAAACCCCATCATTGAATCCAGAATTTTACGATTCACCGTTTTAAATAAAAAGACGAAAGATGAACCGAAGATGGTACAAAACCACGTAAATAATCCCGCAAGCAAGGCTTGCACAGCAGGGTGTAAAGAAAAGAAATAATCAAGCATAGGTAAAAAATAATAGGTAATCAACGGGTTGCATTATAAACAAGCGGTCAGATCCCGTAAAAAATTTGCAAATTTTTATCCGAAACCGACCGCTTGTATTTTAGATTTTAGTTTTATCGCGAACCGCACCTTTATCCGCCGAGGTCGCAAAATGTCCGTATACTTTTAATGCAAAAGAGACTTCACGCTGACGGTTTGCCGGTTTCCAGCCTTTCGTATCTTGTTCTGCGCGGCGTTGGGCAAGCTCTGCTTCAGGCACAACAAGTTCGATTTTACGGTTTGGAATATCAATATCAATGGTATCGCCATCTTTCACCAAACCGATTAAACCGCCTGCGGCTGCTTCCGGTGAGCAGTGTCCGATAGATAAGCCTGATGTGCCGCCGGAGAAACGACCGTCCGTGAGTAACGCACAAGCCTTGCCTAAGCCCATTGATTTTAAGTAGCTGGTTGGATAAAGCATCTCTTGCATACCCGGTCCGCCTTTTGGACCTTCATAGCGGATAACCACAACGTGTCCTGCTCGCACTTTTCCGCCTAAAATCCCTGCAACAGCATCTTCTTGGCTTTCAAACACGATGGCTTCGCCTTTGAATTTTAGGATAGACTCGTCTACCCCTGCGGTTTTCACAATACAACCATCTAAAGCAATATTACCCGACAACATCGCTAAACCACCATCTTGGCTGTAAGCAAATTCTTTGCTACGGATACAACCGTTTTGTCGGTCATCATCAACCGTATCCCAACGGGTGTCTTGTGAGAAGGCTTTAGTCGTGCGAATACCGGCAGGCCCTGCACGGAAGAATTTATGCACCGCTTCATCTTTGGTTAACACAATGTCGTACTTCGCGATCTGCTCCGCAAGGCTTAAGCCTAACACGGTGCGAGTTTGGTTGTTCAATAAGCCTGCACGATCCAATTCACCTAAAATCGCCATAATACCGCCCGCACGGTGTACGTCTTCCATGTGGTATTTTGCTGTATTTGGTGCCACTTTGCTTAAGCAAGGGACTTTGCGAGAAAGGCGATCGATATCCGCCATGGTGAAATCCACTTCCGCTTCTTGTGCTGCAGCAAGTAAGTGTAAAACCGTATTAGTTGAACCGCCCATTGCAATATCTAAGCTCATTGCATTGTCAAAAGCTGCTTTGCTTGCGATAGAACGCGGAAGAACGGACAAATCATCTTGCTCATAATATTTTTTGCATAGCTCAACAATTTGCGTACCTGCATCCAAGAATAACTGTTTACGGTCGGCGTGCGTCGCAAGGCAAGAGCCGTTGCCCGGTAAACTTAAACCAAGCGCCTCAGTTAAGCAGTTCATTGAGTTTGCGGTAAACATACCTGAACAAGAACCACAAGTTGGGCAAGCGGAACGTTCAATCGCATCAACATCGGCATCAGAGACATTTTTATCTGCACTCTGCACCATCGCATCGACTAAGTCTAATTTGATGATTTGGTCGGATAGCTTGGTTTTCCCAGCTTCCATCGAACCGCCAGATACAAAGATTGTTGGAATATTTAAACGCAATGCCGCCATTAACATTCCAGGGGTGATTTTGTCACAGTTAGAGATACACACCATCGCATCGGCACAGTGTGCATTAACCATATATTCAACACTGTCGGCAATTAAATCACGGCTCGGCAGAGAATAAAGCATACCGCCGTGTCCCATCGCAATACCGTCATCAACAGCAATGGTATTAAATTCTTTTGCTACACCGCCTGCTTTCTCAATTTGCTCGGCAACCATTTGTCCTAAGTCTTTTAAATGAACGTGTCCCGGTACGAATTGGGTAAATGAGTTCACTACCGCAATAATTGGTTTACCGAAGTCGTTTTCTTTCATTCCCGTCGCACGCCATAAGGCACGCGCGCCAGCCATATTGCGACCTTGCGTACTGGTCGCTGAACGTAATTTAGGCATAATCTCTCCAAGTTTTATGTTGTATTTGTTGCATTAAATAATGTTGATACTTATGTTGTGCCAACTAAAATTTCGGCTATTCTACCGTAAATCGGCAGATTTCCAATAAATCGCTTTAACAGGTGTTTTCACTGTTTGCTGATGTTTCACCGATAGAAAAGTGCAATTCGGTAAATCGCTGTTTCCCCAATAAGGAACACATTCAGCTGCAAATAATTTATTTGCATAGATATAACATTTTCTAATTGCTTGTCTATCTAGGTTGTTTCTTTCACTGCGGTTTCGAGCAATTTATAGCCCATAAAACCGAGTAAAACACCCGCAATTTTATCGATATAAAAGGCAAGATTGCTGAATGCTTGGCGAACTTTACGTTGAGATAATACGAAAATAATCATCGCATCCCAAACAAATACCAATAAAGTCATCCAAATCCCTAATCCGATAGTTAATCCCAAGCTCACATCAGGGGTTAAAGCCACGGAGAACAAACTTAAATAGAAAATAATATTTTTCGGATTAGATAACCCGGAGGCTATGCCCAACAAAAATTCTTTAAAAAATGACGGCGTTTGCTTATGTTCCACCATTTGCTCTTGTGTTAAAAACGCATAATCTGATTTTCGCGCTTTAATCGCATGATACGCAACATAAAGCAAAAATAATCCACCCAATACTTTAAGTGTAATCATCAACCAAAGAGAATGAGCAATCGCTGCACCGACACCTAAAATACACAGCACGATATAAATACCGTTTGCGAGTGAAATGCCTAAGGCTACGCCGATTGCTCTGCGGCGAGTATTGCGCAAAGCACTCCGAACCACGAGCAAAAAGTCAGGACCGGGGCTAATCAGTGCAAGAAAATGTGCGACAACAATAGTAGTGATCAGTGTAATAACATCCGCTGACATAAAAACTCCTTATGATTTTTGCTGTTTGCTCATTCATCGTATTTTGTTTCTTTTTTATCTTCTTATCTTCAATTAGTTATTTTGTCGAAGTTCGTCGATTTTCCGCATCACTTCTTGAGCTTTATCGGGATCGGCTTTCACGCAAGTATGCCCCGTTTGATACATATTCGCCATGACTAAATGCGATTCGAAATCGTCTGCCTCCATGGCTTTATTCAGCCAATCTAGCCCTTTCTCACAATTCCGCGCTACGCCATCCCCTTCAAGCAGCAGACTAGCTGCCATGCCCATTGAAATAGGCTCCTTTTGTTCCGCGGCTTTTTCATACCAATATAAGGCTTTTACATGATCCGAGGTCGGAAATGTTGGTTCACCAAAATAATACATATCGGCTAATTCGCGTTGTGCTAACGGAAAACCTTGTTCCGCCGACTGTTCGAATAACTTCAATGCGTTATCTACATTGCTACGAGTCTTCTCATCCAATACTGGTTTGTTATTCGCATCCCTTCCGTAACTTAAACCTTCTTTTCCGTAATAGAGTATGAGACCAAGCAGATATTGTGCTTGCGGCAAGCCTTGGGCGGCAGCTTTTTCACTCCATTCTTTAGCTTTATCTAAATCTTTCTCTACGCCTATACCTTTAAAGTACATAAATGCCAAATTACTTTGCGCACGTTTATTTCCTTTTTCCGCATAGGATGTCCAAATAGTTAACGCCGTTTGAAAATCATTGTCCGATACCGCCGCTTTGGCGACTTCGTTATGCCGTTCAAATTCAATATCTTCGCTTTCAGCCATCGCGGGATACGCAAACAGCAGCATAAAAACCATGAATAACGATTTGAAGTTCATCTCGATTTTTCTCCCCTGGTTTTATGGATACAAGCGGTCGGAAACGGCAAAAATTTTGCAAATTTTATCCCGATAACGACCGCTTGCAGATTTAGTTAAGTTCAATCACGTCCGGCAATTTCACCAACTGATGTTTAAGAAGCTCAATGGCACGAGCGCTTTGTACCGTCAAGGTTAACTGTATTTCATTACCTTGCACTTGCGAATTTAACGTTAATAATTCAAAACCGCGGTGACGGATAACGCGCAATAAACGTTCCAGTGTTTCAGGGCGTTTGTTGGCTTTAATTGTTAAATGATAGTGTTGCATTGTTACACCCCAATATCTTCTTCAAGCATATCTGCATTACAAGCACCCGGCGGCACAAGCGGCCAGACGTTTTCATTTTCATGAATGCAGATATGTAATAAATAAGCATCTTTACTCAATAATAGACGGTCAATCGCATGGCTGACTTGCCCTGCCTTTTCAATCCGTTCGCCTTTAATCCCGAAAGCAGAAGCTAAAGTCACAAAATCCGGATTGTCATCTAAAATCGTTTCGCTGTGACGACCTTTAAAGAATAGCGATTGCCATTGGCGCACCATGCCTAAACGTTGGTTGTCGATAAGGACGATTTTTATCGGCAAATTGGCACGTTTAATTGAACCGAGTTCTTGAATATTCATCATAAACGAGCCGTCGCCGGTAATCAGAATCACCGGATCTTGCGGTCTGGCTTTCGCTGCGCCGACAGCCGCCGGCAAACCGAAGCCCATTGTTCCTAAGCCTGCGGACGTGATGTAATTTTCAGGCGCAAAATGTTGCATATGCTGTGCAGACCACATTTGGTGTTGACCGACATCGGTCGTGATCACCGCATTTTTCGGTTTGCGTTCGGAAAGGGTGTTGAGTAATGCCCACGGATCGATATCGTCATCGCCTTCATTTTCATCATAGCTGAAATCAAAATCGGTTTTCAGTTTGCGAATATCTTCACGCCACGGATCAATATTCAATGGGCAGGCTAAGAAATCCGCCGCTTCACGTAAATCACCGCGCAATGATACATCGGCTTTTCGTAGTTTGTTGATTTCGGCAATATCAATGTCGGCATGAATTACTTTAGCATTCGGGGCGAAAGTATCGAGTTTGCCTGTAACGCGGTCATCAAAACGAGCACCGAAAGCAATCAATAAATCACATTCTTGCACTGCATAGTTTGCCGCTTTAGTGCCATGCATACCGATCATTCCCATATAGAGCGGCTCATTCGGCGGAATAACGCCTAACCCTTTAATGGTTGAAACCGTTGGAATTTTTGCAATTTCTATCCAGTTTCTGACCGCTTGTACTGCGCCGCCCATACCGACTCCCCCTCCGACATAAAGTACCGGTCGTTTTGCTGCTTGTAATAACGTTTTCGCTTGTACGAGTGCATTCGGGTCTTGTTTCGGATCAGTAAGTTTGGGATACACAATCGGTTTGGCGGAGGTCGCCGCAAATTGTACGTCTTTCGGAATATCAATCAACACGGGTCCGGGACGACCGCTTTGAGCGATTTGGAAAGCTCGTGCGACCACTTCCGGTAATTCATCAATATTCTGGATAATAAAGCTGTGTTTGGTGCAAGCTAAGGAAAGACCGAGAACATCGACCTCTTGGAAAGCATCGGTACCGATAAAAGGAGAAGCTACCTGACCGGTAATCGCTACGATGGGAATAGAATCTAACAACGCATCGGCTAAACCGGTGATTAAATTGGTTGCGCCGGGACCGGAAGTAGCAATACAAACACCTACTTTACCGGTGGAACGCGCATAACCGATAGCGGCAATTGCCGCTCCCTGCTCTTGCCGACAGAGTAAGTGATCTAAGCCCGAATCATAAATAGCATCATAGACAGGCATAATTGCGCCGCCCGGATAACCAAAAAGAGTGGTAACGCCGTGAGCTTTAAGGCAATCTACCAATAAAGTTGAGCCGTTCATTAATGTTGTGTCCTTGCTGTTTTTTTGAAAGAATGAAAGTTACTATTGATAGCACAGATTACGCTGATTTTAAATCATAGGAGATAAAATTTGCGTAAATAAAGTTGAAAATCAGCGAATTAGCACAACCTATTTCGTACAACGTTTATTGAAGGAACCACGCTATGCCTGCACTTATTTTCTTTTTAGGATTGTTTTTATATGTCTATTGCGAAATTTCGTTATTAATTTCGGTAGGTTCTGCAATTGGTGTATTGCCGCTCATTTTGTTGATGATCGTCATTTCTGCTGTGGGTTTATGGTTAGTCAAACTACGAGGATTAATGACGATCATGCAAATTCGCAGTGAAATTGCACAAGGTAAAATCCCTGCACAAGCGGTCACTTCTTCTATCTTTTTTGCAATCACAGGCGTATTGCTGATTATCCCTGGCTTTTTGAGTGATATTTTAGCGTTATTGCTTCTATTGCCAATCACCCGTCAGTTACTCCAAGCAATGTTTATGAAACTGTTTGCAAGCCGAGTTAAGTTTATGTCTTTTGGCTCAACCTATCAGGGTTCATCACAACATAACACCACATTTGATGCGGAGTTTGAACGTAAGCAAGATGAAGATAAGTGGTTGAAATAATGAATACTTATCAACTTGCGTTATTAAAGGTCCACGGCACGGCAATTTTCTTCGGTTTATCGGGCGTTGTTGGTGTACTGATTGAAAGTGGTTCAGATGTACTCGTTTTAGGCAGAGCTATGATTGCCTTTGCTTGTATCTCATTGTTTTTCTTATGGAAAAGACAAGCATTAACTAAACTCTCTACCAAAGAAAAACTCTCCCAACTGATTTCAGGCAGTTTGCTTGCACTGCATTGGGTCAGTTTTTATTTAGGCGTCAAAATCGGTGGTGTTGCGGTCGGCACGCTCGGTTTTGCTAGTTTCCCTGCGTTTGTTGCCTTGTGTGAAATGGTGGTGTTCAAAGAGAAATTACATTTCCGTGAATATATTTTGCTTCTGGCGATTTCTGTCGGTTTGATTTTAGTTACCCCTGAATTTGAATTCGGCAACCAAGCAACGCAAGGGCTATTGTGGGGTATTTTCTCGGCAATCAGCTATGCGGTACTTGCGGTGTTAAACCGCCGAAATGCGAGTAAATTATCGGGTATTGAGTCTAGTTGGTGGCAATATGTAGCAGTGATTATCGTCTTATTACCGTTTTCTGCAACAGCTTTACCGAGTGTGAGCGCAATGGATTGGCTTTGGATTGGTTTTATCGGGCTTTTCTGCACGACCTTTGCTTATACCTTGTATGTGTCTAGTTTAAGTGTGATTAACGCTCGAACTGCAGCCATGATTATTTCCCTTGAGCCTGTGTATGCCATTATTGCCGCATGGATTTGGTTTGGCGATGTACCGACGTTATCAATGGTTATCGGCGGTATCTTGATTATCGGCTCTGTCGCTTGGGCGAATTTGAAAAAGTAGATTAATCGAAAAAGGCGGGCGAAATACCCACCTGAAAAATCTTGTGATAAGAAAAACCCAAAATCGTCACCAGTAAAACCGGTTACAAAGTGAAAATAAACGAACCTTAGTCTTGATTTTTCAAAATTTCATTCATCAGCTGAATATCGATGTGGCAATAACCGTTCGGGTTCTTATCCAAATAATCTTGATGATATTCTTCCGCCGGGAAATAGTGTTCCAACATCTCATTTTCGACTGCTAACGGCTCTACATACTGTTTTTGTAGCTCCGCCAATGCGAGGTTGATGGTTGGAATATCTGCCGGATCAACATAATAAATACCGGTACGATATTGAATCCCTTTATCCGCACCTTGTTGATTCACGCTGATTGGGTCGATCACTTTAAAATAGTAATCCAACAACTTAGCCAGGCTGATTTTATCCGACTCATAGGTCACTTTCACCACTTCTGCATGCCCGCTACCGTCACAAACTTCACGATATGTTGGGTTTAAACTGTTGCCGTTGGCATAGCCCGACTCCGCATCAATTACACCGTTAATACGTTGCATAAAGGCTTCGGTTCCCCAAAAACAACCGCCTGCTAAATAAATTTCTTTTTGCATATATTCTCCGATTTGCAAATTTTTGGTCAATTCCGACCGCTTGTAGAGTGTTGAAATAATAGTGCAGTATATTGGATAATCCAACCGACACATAAGGCGAATGCGACGGTACTGATCCCGACAACACCGCCTAATAAGAAGCCCAATACACAAACAGTCACTTCGATTAACGTTCTGATCACACCAACCCGCCAGCTGTATTTTAAACAGATACCGACCATTAAACCGTCTCGAGGCCCTGCACCCAATTGGCAAGAAAGATAAAAAGTGGTACTGACACCAAATAGCAAAATCGCCGCCACCATTAATGCGAAGCGGGAAACGAAGGCATCCGGAGCCGGAATAAAGCGCACGGTGAGATCAATAAAGAGAGCGATCCAAAAGATATTTAATACCGTTCCTAAACCGAAACGCATTTTTAACGGAATCCATAACAGAAGAACCACGCCGCTGACAATCGCGACTACCGTGCCGATAGATAAACCACTTTGGATTGAAATACCTTGGGAAAAGACCGTCCACGGACTAGAGCCCAGATTTGCCAAAACCAATAACCCTTCACCGATTCCCATTAAAATGGTGGAAACAGAGATCATCAGTAACGAACTCGCTTTTAATTGCCATTGATGATCCGCACTCCACGGCATTTTGGGAATCGGTGATTTTTTACTCATACCTTAATGCCTCCGCAGGCTCGATTTTTGATGCACGATATGCCGGATAAATGGTACACAATAGGGACAACGCGATGGATGACAACACAATAATGCCGACTTGTTCATAAGCAATCTCCGTCGGCAACGGAATGCCGTGCGGATTAATCAGTGAAATCACTTCGCCCAAATAATTAGTCGTAAGAATGCCCAACAGACCACCAATCAATGCACCGATCACGCCGACCATCATGCCCTGAAAAATAAAGATATTGGTGACTTGCCCTTTGGTTAACCCTTGAGTTTGCAAAATTGCAATTTCGCCCTGTTTATCCACGACCATCAAACTTAATGAAGTTACAATATTGGAAATCGCGACGACAATAATCAGGCTAATCAGCAAGCTCATCATATTTTTTTCCATGCGTACCGCTTGGAAAAATTCGCCCTTTTGTTCCCGCCAATCATTAATTTTCCACTTATTTTCACCAAAAAAACGTGTTAATTCGGTCACTTGAAACGGGTCATCTAAAAACAGACGTACACCTTGCGTTTCACCTTCTGCGATGCGCAATAAACGCCCGACATCACTTAAGTTGGCAAATAACGTAAATTCACTGGCTTCGTTATTGGAATAGTAAATATCGGAGACGGTAAACAGACGTTGCACCGGAACCCGTCCAAACGGGGTATATTGACTGTTCTCGGTAATCATCAAACGGATTTTATCTCCGACGCGCAATTCAAGCTGATTCGCTAAACGCGAACCGACCAACACATTAAACTCTCCTGCCGGTAAACGCTGCGAAAGCTCGGTAATATCAAAAAGTAGCGGATCATCACGATTACTTTCCACGCCAATCAATTGACCGGCGTTGATTCCTTGTCGCCCTTGAATAATCACATTCGCTCGATTAATCGGTACAGCTTTATTGACAAAAGCGGGAAGCGAAAGCGTCTCCGTTTTTGACCAATTTGAATCAAGCGGGGAAACAATCGCGTGCGGTAATGTTGAAAGCACATTGCGTTTTTGGTTATTTTCCAAGCCATTCATTACCGATAACACGATAATCAGTGCCATTACACCTAACACTATACCTAAACTCGCTAAGTTGGTCACAAGCCGCCCGAAACGGTCGCCACTTTTTGAGCGCCAATAACGAACCGCAATAAATAATGGGGCTTTTAAATTCATATCTTTTTTAATTAAAAATAGAAGCAGGTAAAAAATTGGTAAAATTCTACCAAAATCTACCCGCTTGTATTATGTATTTTTGCTATATTAACGACAAATTAGTTAATTACACCGCACGCCATACGTGCACCGCCACCACCAAGTGGCGCAGGATGATCCGAATGATTATCGCCGCCTGCGTGAATCATCAACGAACGACCTTTCACTTCGTCTAATTTTTTCAGGCGCGGCGCAAGCACCGGATTGGTTGCGTTACCATCATGATCAACCGCTAACGCAGGTAAATCGCCTAAATGCGCATTATCTTCCCAAGGAAAGCCGTGTTTTTTCGTCTCTTTTGGATCCCAATGCCCTCCGGCAGCTAAACCGGCAACCAATTTACCGTCTTTTTCCTGCGGGTCACAACTTGGTTTTTGATGAATATGGAAACCATGTATTCCGTGAGATAAACCGGTCAAATTCGGTGTAAAGACTAAACCGTAATTCGACTCGGTAATAGTGACGGTACCGACATCTTTATTACCGTTTTGCGGATCAAGCAACTGTACTTTAACCTCAATTTTAGCAACATCATTCGCGATTGCGGATGTTGAAAATGCAAATAATGAACCCAGTATGAGTGCTAGTGCAGTTTTGACTTTCATAATATTCTCCTCTATGAAATTTAAAGCATAAAGTTCAACCGGGCATCACTTCCCTGTTGCAACAAACTCTTCAATATTTTGAGCGACTTTGTTTACCAAAGTGGTAACCGCAGAATCGCTCGCCCACGCAACGTGCGGAGTAATTAATAAATTCGGTAAGCGTTTTGCCGCTTGAATTAACGGATTATCAATAGCCGGTGGCTCTTTGACTAACACATCTAACGCCGCACCGGCGATAGTACCGTTTTCCAATGCATTTAATAATGCGGCTTCATCAACTAAAGGACCACGACCGGTATTAATCAGGTAGGCTGTCGGTTTCATCATTGCTAAGGTTTCGCGATTAATCAGATTCTGTGTCGTTTCCGTTAACGGACAGTGCAGAGTCACAATATCCGCTTGTTTTAACACTTCCTCAAAGGGAGTATAACCTTCGCGAATCGTGTCTGCGCCCCGATGTTCCGCATAAAGTACATTCATACCGACTAGCTGCGCCAAACGACCGACTTCTGTACCTAAACAACCTTTCCCGAAAATCCCTAAGGTTGAACCACGCACATCGGTAATCGGATAATCCGTGTAACAAAATTGTCCGCACGTCGCCCACCGATCCGAAGTGACTTGATCACGATGATAGCTCATCAAACTATGTTTCAATGAAAAAATCATGCCTAATACGTGTTCCGGTACAGTTACACTGGAATAACCGGTCACGTTTTTTACCGTAATCCCCAATTCCTTGGCGGCAACCAAATCTACATTATTGGTACCGGTTGCAGTAATCGCAATCAACTTTAATTTTGGCAATCGACTCAATAATTCACGACCGAGCAATACCTTACTGGTTACGATAATATCAGCATCTTTAGCTCTATCATAGGTTTCTTCCGCATAAGTCGTGTCATATTCCACCCAATTATGGGCAAAACTCGGACGGGGAATTTCGTGAGTTGCCGGAATACCAGTGCGATCTAAAAAAACGATATTCAACATAAAGTTAACTCCTTAAATTTCATTATTATTTTGGATAAATTCGATTTTTGACTATATAACAAGCGGTCAGTTTTAACAACAAATTTACCAATCCGACCGCTTACAATAAAAGGCTTAACTTAAATCGACATTTTTAGACGCAAACCAGTATGTGCTTAAAAAGCCGACGGTATAAGCCGTTATCGTACCGCATAAGTAAATGGCAATTGCCGAGAAAATACCGAAATCGGAAGTCATTAGCGGAATCGCTAATAGACCGGATGGTCCGAATACGGTATTTAACCCCATCGGGAAACCGAGATAAGCAATTAAGCCGATGACAAAACCGCCGGCAGCTCCACCGATACAAGCGGTGACAAAAGGTTTAACACGCGGTAGTGTCACGCCATAAATCAACGGTTCACCAATACCTAAAAAACCGGGGATTATCGCTCCTTTAATTTGAGTTCTTAACACGGAATCTTTGCCGGCTCGTACATAAAGCGCCAATGCCGCCCCGACTTGTCCTGCTCCCGCCATAGCCAAAATCGGGAAAAGCGCATTAAAACCTTGTGTTTCCACTAATGCAAAATAGACCGGCACAAAACCTTGGTGAATACCGAACATGACTGCAATCAGGAATAAGCCCGCCAATACCGCGCTACCGAACGGATTTCCGTTTAAATGAGAGAATAGCCATGACATACCGTCAAACAGTACAACGCCAATCGGCATAATAATCAGGAAAGTAAATGCCCCCATAATCAAAAGTGTGATGGTAGAAGTTAAAATCATATCCAGATTATCCGGAATAAATTTCCGCACCCACTGTTCGACTTTTGCACCTAAAATCGCTGCAATCAACACACCAATGATGTTGCCGCGCGGGTCGATCCCCAACCCGAAGAAAGTACTCATTCCCGAATAGATTCCGGCTTTTGCATCCGGGTTATAACCCAAAATAAACAGAGAAGCGATAATGGCGCCATTAATCCCCGAACCACCAAAGGCTTTCGCCGCGTTATAGCCGATTAAAATGCTAAGGAAACTGAACAGCCCTTTACTAAACACCTTCATATAATTGACAAGTTCAACAATGACGGTATTCGGTGCTTCAACACCGGTAATAAAAAGCTGTTGGAACAGCGTGGCAAACCCTAATAACAAACCCGCGCCGATAAAACCGGGAATAAGTGGGGTAAAAATTGTGGCAAATTTGGTTAAAAATTGATGAACGGAAGAACTTTGTTGCGCTTTGAGTTGCTGTTTATTGCTTTTGGCAATTTGGGATAAATCTTGTCCTTCCGCAACCATACTTTTCATTAAGTCCGCCGCTTTCGCCGCTTTACCCGGTCCGAGGATAATTTGTAATTGGTTCTGCGCATCTACAATCCCCAACACACCGCTGATTTGTTTGATCTTGTCATGTTGAGCAGCCGAGGGGTTATTTAAGGTGAGTCGTAATCTCGTCATACAATTACTAATTGTATGAATATTTTCTTTTCCGCCAAGTAGCTGAATAAACGAATTAATCATTTCTCGATTTACTGCTGTCATCATATCCTCCTTAGGTGAGAGATCTTAATCACATTGTTCAGAATACAAGCAATACAACCCGCTTCAGTGCAGTTTAATCGTTATGCGGAAAAGCGAAAGCAAAATAAGTGCAATTTGTGATCCGCCTCGCAATAAAAAAGCCATTTAAAACAAACGCTTTAAATGGCTGCTACGCATTTTTATTTAATTTTAGCCAAACCGGCTTTGGCTTGTTCATGGAGTATTCGAAAATCCTCATTTTCTGCAATATAAGGTTCCGTGTAGTTCAACACTTCTTGAAAATAGACTTTAGCTTTATTCGGATCTCGCTCTATACCGATACCTTGTGCGGTCATTTCCCCCAAGCGGAGATAGGCTTCCGGCGTTTCGGCTCCCAAATAGAGTTCAAACGCTTTATGTAAGTCTTGCTTTACGCCCTTACCTTGTTCATATAACTGACCAAGCAAATATCCCGACTCACCGATACGCTCTTCCGCTACTTTGGCTAAATGAACTGCCGCCAGTTCGTATTTTTCCTGTTCCATATAGGCTTTGCCTAACCCGAAATGAGCATCTTCAGTCTCACCTCCGCCTTGCTCCAGTGCCAATTTATACCAATAGATGGCTTTGTCTAAATCTTTGGGTAAATCCATCCCCGAAATATAACGCTCTCCTAACATCAACCGAGTGAAGTGATTACCGCCTTCCGCTGCTTTCTCCAACCATTCCAACCCTTTTTGGTTGTCTTGTGTAACGCCCATACCGGCTAAATACATCTCGCCGATTTTATCCATCGCATCAAGATGCCCTTTTTCGGCAAGAGGCAGCCAAATTTCAAAGGCTTTTTGCGGGTTACCATCCATCACCGCCTCATAACCTTTATCGAACTGCTTATTATCATCGGCTTGATTGGCATAGCTGAAAGTCGTTAAACCCACGACTGTCGCCAATGTGAACAATGTGCGGAACTTCATATAAGACCTCAACAATCAAAACGGTCGATTTGCAAAATTATCGCCAAAACCGACCGCTTGTCAGCTTACTTAGTTAGTGGTATCAATTTCTTCGAATGACTTCACTAAATCATCAATTGCCTTCATTTGAGACACAAACGCCTCAAGTTTTGATAACGGTAATGCAGACGGACCGTCGCATTTCGCATTATTCGGATCCGGATGCGCTTCTAAGAACAATCCTGCAATACCAACCGCCATCCCTGCACGAGCCAGTTCGGTGACTTGATCACGGCGACCGCCTGATGCTGCACCGAACGGATCACGGCATTGTAATGAATGAGTTACATCAAAAATTACCGGGCAACCTTTTGACACTTTCTTCATTACATTGAAACCGAGCATATCGACCACTAAATTATCGTAGCCGAAGTTAGTACCACGATCACATAAAATCACTTTGTCGTTGCCGCACTCTTCAATTTTTTCCACGATATTGCCCATCTGCCCCGGGCTTAAAAACTGAGGTTTTTTCACGTTAATCACCGCCCCAGTGCGAGCCATTGCTTCGACTAAATCTGTTTGGCGAGCAAGGAACGCAGGCAGTTGGATAATATCTACCACATCGGCGACAGGCTGACATTGATAGATTTCGTGCACGTCGGTGATAATTTTCACCCCAAAAGTCTCTTTCAAATCTTGGAAAATTTTCAAGCCTTCTTCCATGCCCGGCCCACGATAAGAGTGGATTGAAGAGCGGTTCGCTTTGTCGAAAGAGGCCTTAAACACATAAGGTACGCCTAATTTTTGCGTCACTTCTACGTATTTTTCGCAGACTTGCATCGCCATATCACGGCTTTCAAGAACGTTCATTCCGCCAAAGAGCACGAAAGGTTTGTTGTTGGCAATCTCAATGTTGCCGAGGGTAATTGTTTTTTGTTGCATAGAGGATTCCTTTAATATTTCACCCCCAACTTACGGGGGGAAAAAAATATACTATTTAATGTAAAACACTCGCCTTAGACTGTTTTTCCAGTCCGGCGATTTCAAGCTTTAACATCATTGCCGATGGGTCGTCAGGACATTGATCGATAAAATAACTTAAGTCTTCGTAAGCCGCCTGATAGCAATCCATACTCGCTAAGATCATCCCGCGGTCACGGATTTCATAAGGATCTTGCGGGTCTTGGGATAAGCGATATTCAATCAGGCGCAACGCCTCTTCATATTTGCCTTCACGGGTAAGTGCCATTTTAAATACGGTTTCCAAACGTTCCAGCAATTCTGTAAAATCAGCGACTTTCAAGCTATCGCGATCGAGTTCGGCGCCGTAGCCCATTTCGCCTTCCAGCCATTTTTCCAGTTTCTCGAAGGTTAGATAATCACCATCCCACGGATTAATAAAGCGCGTCTCTTTTCTGCCCTGTTCATTAATAAAATCAGCTCGTACGACAAATTGAGTCGGGAAATTCACCGGATAAAGCGGTAAATCCAATACTGACGCCAAATGCAATAAGATTGCGCCTAATGAAACCGGCATACCGCGATGAGTACGCAACACGCTGTCTAATAACAGATTTTGGGTATAAAAATACTCTGCATGATGACAATGAAAACTCTCATCGCGATAGAAAAAGTGTAACAACTGCTCAATTCGCTCAGCATCCGTCTCACCGTTAACCTGATAACGCGCACGCTTCACCAAGGCGGAAATCATCCCGTAAATTTGAGGCTCGGAAAGTTCCGGTTTAACGATTAAAGTTAAACGAATTAGCTCTTTATAAAGAAAGCGCTGTAATTCAATTCGCTCTTTTTTTGATAATTCAAAAGGATTTATTACGTCGTCCATATTGCCCACGTCACTCTGTCATTACCGCCGTAATCTTGGGCGGTTTGAGGATTATGCCATTGATTTTGTTTAAATAATATTCTGACTTGTTCGGCTTGTTGCCAACCGTGTTCCAACATTAATACACCGTTTTGTTTTAAATAGTACGGCGCTTGTTCAATAATTTGTTGTAAATCCGCCATCCCTTTATCTTTGGCAACCAAAGCGGAAAGCGGTTCAAATCGCACATCGCCTTGATGAAGATTTTCATCTTCCGCATCAATATAAGGAGGGTTGCTGACAATCAGATCAAAACGTTGATTATCTAATGCGCTAAACCAATCACTATACAGAAATTGTACATTATCCAGCACCAATTTCTGTCGATTCTGCTCCGCAAGATTCACCGCGTCAAGCTGTTTATCCACACCGATAATTTCAGTGCGTTTTTTTAATTCACTGGCTAATGCAAGGGCTATCGCCCCGGTGCCGGTACCTAAATCCAAAATTTGCAAAATTTTGCCGTTTCCCGACCGCTTGTTCGCTTCCATCAACGCGATTTCAACCAAACGTTCCGTATCCGGACGCGGGATCAAGGTCGCATTCGATACGGAAAGCGACAAAGACCAAAATTCTTTTTCGCCCAAAATATACGCCATTGGCTCGCCTTTTAACCGGCGAGCCAATAGTTGAGAGAGCTTCGCCCGTTCTGCCTCATTCAATTCCGTTTCCGAAAATGCAAAAATTGCAGATTTCGAGCGTTTTGTGACCGCTTGTAATAATAAGTTGGCATCCGCTTTCGGATTTAAATAGGGATCTTGTGCCTGATTTTTCGCTAATTTTGTTACTGCGTCACAAAGCCACTGGGTATAATTCATCGTTATTTTTTAACCGGTCTGGTACAAATCCCGGTACGGGTTGTTTGGTTAAGCTTCTGTTCCACCGCAAAAGAATCCGACGTTACGTTACTCACGGTTAAATTCACCGATTTTTGTTCCGGTTTCGTCATTTGTGAATTGATCGCTTGGTAATACTCTTTTTCCATCGTTTTCAACTCTTTATCGGTTTTGAGTGCTTTTTGAATTTCGTCACTATGTTTTGGCGTAACGGTACTCTTACTGAACTGATACGTTAAGATATTTTCCGCATAAGCCCAAGTTCCGGTACGCTGTACATCGTATTGGAACAACGGATTTTCCCGCGGAAGCATGATACGTCCGAGATACTTCGCTTTACCGTCTTTATCCAAGTTGATTTGGTTAGTGGTTGAAATATTACCGCCGTCCATGCGGCATTCCCAATTTCCCACAAAATTATTACTGGTCACTTTGCCAAAACCGGAAAATTGACATGCAGATAAAAGCGCTGCCGCTGCAACTACCGTAAATTTTTTCATATTTGCTCTCCTCAAAAATATAAATGTATTTTCCAATAATTTTAACTTATTGAAAAAATACGCCACATTAAAAAAATTTGCCAAAACTATAATATCAATATTTGCGGGATTTGGAAGGTGATTTATGACGACAAACAAAATCAGTTAAATGTGATTTAAATTCGTTGCGCCGAAAATAATAAAACAAGCGGTCACTTTTTTGCAAAATTTTGCAAAAAAACAACCGCTTGTCAATTATGACTGATCAGATAATGCGGCTAATTGATCCGCCTGATATTCAGTAATAATCGGCTGAATTAATTCGTCAATTTTGCCGTTCATCACTTCATCTAAACGGTAAACCGTTAGGTTAATACGGTGATCGGTCACACGCCCTTGCGGATAGTTATAGGTGCGGATTTTATCGGAACGATCCCCCGAACCCAACAGATTACGTCGGGTATCCGCTTGCTCTGCCGCTTGGCGCTCCTGCTCGACTTGTACGATGCGTGAGGCGAGTACTGCCATCGCTTTCGCTTTGTTTTTATGCTGCGAACGTTCGTCCTGACACTCTACCACAATGCCGGTCGGCAAATGAGTAATACGCACCGCAGAGTCGGTCGTGTTAACGTGCTGACCGCCCGCACCCGACGAACGATAGGTATCGATACGTAAATCTGACGGATTGATTTCCGGCAATTCCGATTCCGGTAACTCCGGCATCACCGCCACGGTACAAGCTGAGGTATGAATACGACCTTGCGATTCGGTTTTCGGTACACGCTGCACTCGGTGTCCGCCCGATTCAAATTTGAGCTGTCCATAAACGCCTTCGCCACTGATTTTCACGATGATTTCTTTATATCCGCCCTGCTCGCTCTCATTGGCGCTCATTTCTTCAATTCTCCAACGCTTACTCTCGCAATAACGGCTGTACATACGGTATAAATCACCAGCAAAAATCCCCGCTTCGTCACCGCCCGTTCCCGCGCGGATCTCTAAAAATGCGTTATACTCGTCATTCGGATCTTTTGGTAGCAATAAAATTTGTAGCTGTTGCTCTAGCTGCTCGATCTCCGCTTTATTTTCGGCAATTTCTTCCGCAGCCATCTCCTTCATATCCGGATCGTCTAATAAAATTTGTGCTTCATCGATATCGTTATTGAGTTTTGTCCAGCGGTTAAAAGTCGCAACGACTTCTTCTAACTGCGCATATTCTTTGGAATAGGCACGGAATTTATCTTGATCGCTAATCACGGATGCATCGCCGAGTAAGGCTTGTAGTTCTTCGTGGCGTTCGCTCAAGCTTTCTAATTTGGTGATAATTGATGGTTTCATTGAGTGTGTATTGAGTTTGTTAAAATTGGAAATATTCTATCACAAAATCGTTTTCATTGGGGCTGCTCAGTATATCCTCCCCAATTTATGTCTATACAAAGACAAAAAAGCCTAGAGACTCTCTAGGCTTTTATCATACATTCGATTTGAAAAGAATTATTTTACTAAGTCTTTTAATGCTTTGCCTGCGACGAATGCCGGAACATTAGCTGCTGGGATTTCGATTGCTTCGTTAGTTTTTGGGTTACGACCTGTGCGCGCTTTACGGTGGTTCACTTTAAAAGTACCGAAACCGATAAGTTGTACAGAATCTCCTTTTTTAAGACTGTCAGAAATAGCGTTCAAAGTTGCTTCTAGTGCTGCTTTAGCATCTTTTTTGCTTAATTCCGCGCTACTTGCGATTGCATCGATTAACTCAGTTTTGTTCATAGGTTTTATCCTCTAAGATTTTTTATAAGTTGACAATATTGCCCAAAAAAATAAATTTGCTTAAATGCGGTGCTAGCTTAATTCAAAGTTGAACATTCTCAAAGAGAATAATGTAATTTTTGTTACATAAATCACACTTATTGATTAATATTTAACCCGATATTGCTTATCCCGCTCTCTCTAATCTCATTCTTAAGACCTAATATCAGCTCAATATTACGGTCTTCACACTCATTTAGTAAACGATATATTTGCCATTGAGTGTCTAATTCATCCTGAATTTCAGGCGAATTTTTCAATTCCTGCTCGCCCAAAATACGATCTTGTTGTGTATCTAAATAAGTAGAAACCGTCGCAAGGGAAAGTTGACTTATTTTAATTGCCTGTTCCAAACTCGAACCGGCAATAATGCTATGTAATATTTCAGATAATGCTTCGCAAGCATCTTCAGCCGGGAAAACACCGTAAAAGTCGAACTCATTCACATTCGGAATAATTTCTTCTAATTTTTCCAACTGATTTTCAAAATTAATCTTCACTCCTTTTACAGTCAACAATTCCCATACAAGGTTCAAAATATTTTGGAAAATTTTTGCATTTTCTTCTGTTTTTGTGACTTCACAGAATAATTTGTAGTTAGGATACATACGCTCACACAGACAAGCCATAAAAGTAAGATGTTGCCAACTTTCAAAACGTTCGAGGCGTTTATGAATCGGGTTTCGCATTTGGGCTCCTTTTATATTTTTCCTCTTCCGCTTGCGGGACAAATGCTTTGCATTTGAACGTCGGCTTTACCGACAGCCCGCCAAAACGAGCGTAGCGAGTATTGGGTAGAACAAATTCGGAGAATTTGCGGTGGGAGAGAATTTTGCAAATTTTTAGAGAAATCTAACCGCTTGTCGTCCTCTCTCTGCTCAAAACAGCCTACGCTATTGTGCTGTCTCTCCCATAAACGGAAGAGAGTCACTAGATTTAAACATTATTGATGATACAGCTTCGAAAACGCGTGAATCGCATCAACAAACACTTTCGGACTTTCAACCGGTACATCTTGATGAATACCGTGACCAAGATTGAACACGTGTCCCGAACCGTAACCAAAGCCGGCTAAAATCGCTTGCACTTCATGCTCAATACGTTCGGGGCTGGCGTAGAGCACGCTCGGATCCATATTGCCTTGCAAGGCGACTTTATGCCCTACACGGCGACGTGCCTCGGCAATGTCGACGGTCCAATCTAAGCCAACTGCATCACAGCCTGTCTCTGCTATCGCTTCTAACCACAAGCCACTGCCTTTGGTGAACAAGGTGACAGGCACTTTTCTGCCCTCGTTTTCACGGATTAAACCGTCCACGATTTTGTGCATATAGCGTAACGAAAAGGCTTGATAATCACGGTGAGCCAACACACCGCCCCAAGTATCGAACACCATGACCGCTTGTGCCCCTGCTTTAATTTGAGCGTTTAGATAAAGAATAACGCTATCCGCCAATTTATCTAATAAAGCGTGTAGCAGAGCTGGCTCAGCGTACATCATTTTTTTGATTTTGGTAAAGGCTTTACTACTTCCGCCCTCGACCATATAAGTCGCTAACGTCCAAGGGCTACCTGAAAAGCCAATCAGTGGCACTTCGCCTTTTAATTCTCGGCGAATGGTACGCACCGCATTCATCACATATTGCAACTCTTGTTCAGGATCAGGGAGCGGCAAGTTATCCACATCGGCTTTGCGTTCAATCGGACGAGCAAATTTCGGGCCTTCGCCTGCACCAAAACTCAAGCCTAAACCCATTGAATCAGGAATAGTTAAGATATCTGAAAATAGAATTGCCGCATCTAACGCATAACGGCGTAAAGGTTGAAGAGTGACTTCGCAAGCCAAATCCGCATTGCGACAGAGCGACATAAAATCTCCTGCTTCGGCACGGGTTGCCTTATATTCCGGCAAATAACGTCCTGCTTGACGCATCATCCAAACAGGAGTCATATCCACAGGTTCACGCAAAAGCGCTCTTAAATAACGATCGTTTTTAAGTATAGTCATAAAAAAATCCAAAATAAAAATGCCCCGTTAGGCGAATTACGGGGCAAATCATAGCATAAATCCGATTATTTCACGCTAATCTTCACACTCACTTGTTCATTTTGTTGTAATAGTCGGTTAATTCTAGCCGTTTCTACACAAACCATGGTCTTATAACCGACTTCACTCATTCCGCTCGTCGCTTTATGCCAAGGATTCCACAATACCACATCGCTGGCATTAATATGTTCAATTTTGATTCGGCGTTGGAAAACTTCATCGTCAATAAAGTGAGTCGGATGATTTTCGGCAGAATAGATACAATCCACATTTTCTGCAATTTTTCGAGGCGAAGGCACCGCTTGTCGAGTTTTTGTCAAGGTATCGAAACAGTCGGTCGGTAAATTTTGCACTTCAACCCGCGTAATGTCACCAATATTAAAGTAACTATGTAGCGCAAGCTGAGCTTGTTCATTTGTTAAATGTGTAAACGTAATATGGCAAGTTTCACCCAATTCCATTGTGATTTTAGCTTCTTGTTTTAAGCCAAAATCCAAAACGACTTTATCCTGCTCAACCTGATGTGAAAGCAAATCCCATACGCTGTTACGCGCATAACCGTGCGCCGGCTGTTTTATCCCGCCGAACCACGGATAGCAAATCGGCACGCCGCCACGAATTGCATTACCTGTCGTGAAAGGCTCTACGTCACTTAACCAAAGCACATCATGCGCAGCATGATCAGGCTGCCAGCTAAAAAGATGTGCGCCTTGCAAGGCGATTTTCGCTTTCACTTTCGGATGTTCGATTTCCAATACTTCCAGTTGGTTGTATTTGACCAATTTAATTTCAGGGGCGAGATTGAGCATGTTATGTCTCCTTTAGCACATTGAATACAGACAGCGGAACACGCGAGCGTATCCCAACAAATAGACTCATCATAGAATATTCTCAATTCAGATCAAGCGGTATGATATCGGTCAAATTTTGCAAATTTCAGCATATTCGTAACCTCTAGATAAAAGTTGAGATAAACCCTTGTTTCAGGTAAGTTATATACGATTTTTTAAAACAGGATTTCCTATGCAACACACTAAAACCATTCAATTAAAAACCGCCCTAGCCCAACGTATCTTAATTTTAGACGGCGCGATGGGGACGATGATCCAACAATTTAAACTGACCGAAGCGGATTTCCGTGGCGAGCGTTTTAAACATTCTAGTGTAGATCTGCGTGGCAACAACGATCTGCTTACCCTGACCCAACCTTTAGTGATTTCGTCTATTCACGAGAAATACCTTGAAGCCGGGGCGGATATTATTGAAACCAACACCTTCAGTTCCACCACCATTGCGCAAGCGGATTACGAGTTGGCGTCTATCGCTTATGAACTGAATTTTGCCGGGGCGAAGCTGGCTCGGATCGCGGCGGATAAATACAGCACGCCTGAAAAACCGCGTTTTGTAGCGGGTATTCTTGGTCCAACCAATCGTACTGCCTCGATTTCACCAAATGTGAACGATCCCGGTTTTCGTAACATTACTTTTATGGAATTAGTCGATGCCTATGCGGAGGCAACTCGCGGCTTAATTGAAGGTGGTTCGGACATCATTATGATCGAAACCATCTTCGATACCTTGAATGCCAAAGCTGCCGCTTTTGCTATTGACCAAGTGTTTGAAGAACTGGGCGTGGAATTGCCGATTATGATTTCGGGAACCATTACCGATGCCTCCGGACGTACCCTTTCGGGGCAAACCACCGAAGCCTTTTACAACTCGCTCCGCCACGCAAAACCGCTCAGCTTTGGTTTGAACTGTGCCTTAGGCCCGAAAGAGTTGCGTCCTTATGTGGAAGTGATGTCGAAAATCTGTGAAACCTATGTGTCCGTTCACCCGAATGCCGGCTTGCCGAATGCCTTTGGTGGCTACGATTTGGGGGCGAAAGAGATGGCGGCTCACATCAAAGAGTGGGCGGAAAGCGGTTTCTTAAATATCGTGGGTGGTTGTTGCGGTACTACACCTGAACATATCAAAGCCTTTGCGAACGTAGTGACTGGCATTAAACCTCGTGCCTTGCCTGAAATCAAAACCGCGATGCGTTTGTCGGGGCTTGAGCCGTTGAACATTGATGATGAAAGCCTGTTTGTGAACGTGGGCGAACGCAATAACGTAACAGGTTCGGCGAAGTTTAAGCGTTTGATTAAAGAAGAAAAATTCAGCGAGGCCATTGAGATCGCCATCGATCAGGTGGAAAACGGTGCGCAAGTGATTGACGTGAATATGGACGAAGCGTTACTCGACTCGCAAAAATGTATGACCCGTTTCCTTAACATTATGGCGACTGAGCCTGATGCGGCGAAAGTGCCGGTGATGATTGACTCGTCTAAATGGGAAGTGATTGAAGCCGGTTTGCAATCAGTGCAAGGCAAGGGGATCGTGAACTCCATTTCGCTTAAAGAAGGCGAAGAAAAATTTATCCACCAAGCGAAACTGGTTCGCCGTTATGGTGCGGCGGTGGTCGTGATGGCGTTTGACGAAGTGGGACAAGCGGACACCGAAGAACGCAAGGTGGAAATCTGTACCCGAGCTTACGATATTCTCGTGAACCAAGTGGGTTTTCCGCCTGAAGATATTATTTTCGACCCGAACATTTTTGCCATCGGTACGGGGATTGAAGAACACAATAACTACGGCGTGGACTTTATCAACGCCACAGGTCGCATTAAACGTAGCCTGCCGCACGCCAAAATTTCGGGCGGTGTGTCGAATGTGTCCTTCTCGTTCCGTGGTAACAACGTGATGCGTGAAGCCATTCACGCCGTGTTCCTTTACCACGCCATCAAGCAAGGAATGGATATGGGGATTGTGAACGCCGGGCAACTGGCGATTTATGACGATCTCGATCCTGAACTGCGTGATGTGATTGAAGATGCGGTGTTAAATCGCCGTCCTGATGCGACCGATCGCCTGTTAGATATTGCAGAAAAATACCGAAATGTGACCGCTAGTAACAGTGAAGACAGTGGCGTTGCCGAATGGCGTACTTGGGCGGTGGAAGAACGCCTGAAACACGCCCTTGTGAAAGGGATCACCAACTATATTATTGAAGATACCGAAGAAGCACGTCAAAAATTCCCGACACCGCTCGAAGTGATCGAAGGGCCGCTAATGGACGGTATGGACGTGGTGGGCGATTTGTTCGGGGACGGTAAAATGTTCCTGCCGCAAGTGGTGAAATCCGCTCGTGTGATGAAACAGTCGGTCGCCTATTTAGAGCCGTTTATCAATGCTACCAAGCAGAAAGGCTCCTCCAGCGGTAAAGTGGTGATTGCCACCGTGAAAGGCGATGTGCACGACATCGGTAAAAATATCGTGAGCGTGGTGTTGCAATGTAATAACTTTGAAGTGATCGACTTGGGCGTAATGGTGCCTGCGGACAAAATCATTCAAACGGCGATTGACGAAAAAGCGGACATCATCGGCTTAAGCGGTCTGATCACGCCGTCCCTTGACGAAATGGAATATTTCTTAGGCGAAATGAACCGCTTGAACTTGAATATTCCGGTATTAATCGGCGGTGCGACTACCTCCAAAGAGCATACAGCGATTAAACTTTATCCAAAATATAAGCACGAAGTGATTTACACCACAAACGCCTCTCGTGCAGTAACGGTTTGTGCGGCGTTGATGAACCCTGAAACTAAAGCGGAATTGTGGGACCGAACGAAGAAAGAATACGAGAAAATTCAAGACGCCTTTGCCAACAAAAAAGCTCCACGCAAGCAGTTGCCGATTGAAGAGGCTCGCAAAAATGCCTTTGATGCGTTCAGTGGCGAATGGGCGGATTATCAAGTGCCAACGCCGAAACAAACAGGCATTGTGGAATATAAAAACGTGCCGATTGCGACTTTGCGGAAATTTATCGACTGGTCGCCGTTCTTCCGCTTATGGGGCTTAATGGGCGGTTATCCTGATGCCTTCGACTACCCTGAAGGCGGCGAAGAAGCTCGCCGAGTGTGGAACGATGCGCAAAAAGTGTTGGACGAATTAGAGCAAAATCACAAGCTCAACCCAAGCAGCATTATGGGCATTTTCCCTGCCAACAGCGTGGGCGATGATATTGAAATCTATCAAAATTCCGACCGCACTTTAGTGGCAGGCAAAGCCTATAACCTCCGCCAACAAAGCGAACGTGGCAGAAACAGCAAAAGCCCGTACAACCTGTGTTTGAGCGACTTTATCGCAAGCCGTGCCAGCGGCAAACAGGACTGGTTCGGTATGTTCGCCGTTTGTGCAGGGATTGAAGAACACGACTTAGTGGAAGGCTACAAAGCCGCAGGGGACGACTACAACGCAATCCTACTCCAAGCAGTCGGCGACCGTTTAGCCGAAGCAATGGCGGAATACTTGCACTTTGAACTCCGTACAAAAGTGTGGGGCTACACTAACGAAACCTTAGACAACGACCGCCTAATCCGTGAAGAATACATCGGCATCCGCCCAGCCCCAGGCTACCCAAGTTGCCCAGAACACACGGAAAAACAGATCATCTGGGATTTGCTGGAAGTGGAACAACGCATCGGAATGAAACTCACCGAAAGCTACGCAATGTGGCCGGCAGCATCTGTCTGTGGTTGGTACTTCACTCACCCAGCGAGTAATTATTTCACCCTTGGACGTATTGACGAAGATCAAGCGATCGATTATGCGAAACGCAAGGGGTGGAATGAGAGAGAAATGGTGAAGTGGTTGGGTGTGGTGATGAAGTGATCGTAGGGTGCGTTTTCAAATGCACCTTGTAACTACAAGCGGTCGGATTTTGTGAGGAATTTGCAAAGTTCTGATCGCATTTTTTGATTTAACCATAGGAGCAAATATGCTTATTAATAATAAAACCATACATGATGTTCATGATTTAGAAGTAAAAGAAAAGCGCGAAGCAAAAATATTTATTAGAGGAGCTGTGTACTGCTGGCTAAATACTCACGGAGAAGATGTCTTTGCTGTTCGAGATTTATTCGGAAAAGATAATACAGATTGGACTGGAACTCCATTGGAGTGTGTATGGAATAAGAATAAGAGAGCCGGCAAAAATAATGATGAAGCATTTGAACAATCAGCAAAGGATGTCGGTTGGTTATTAAAAGCTGTATTGGAGGAAGATAGACTTGAATTTAAAGTAACGAAAAGTGGATTAACCAATGGTTATTCTTGGATTAGAAAATAGTATTTTTATCTGCCTCGCTGGCGCAAGCGTCTCGCTCGCGCCAGCGGTAGGTTTTAATAATTTGTAAAATATTGAGCAAATTAGACCGCTTGTAATCCATTCTCACATTTATATATTTCGCTATCTCCATCGAAAATTCCTCATTTCTATTCGACAAAACCACAACAAGCGGTTACATTTATTAAAAATTTTACAAAGAAACTTATAACTAAATAAAAACAGTGAAAAAGACGATATTATGTAGCAGTTACACAAACAACAATTTTAAGAAATTTTCGTAGGGGCGGGGTTTACCCCCGCCCGAAAAATCATTTTTAATAACAGGAGTTTTCTAATGATTACTTTTAGATATACTTGCCCACATTGTGGAACTGAAAAAAGTGGATTTGAAGTAAAAACTTATCACGAAAATAAAAAATACAGCGATGTCTCAATATTCTCTATCTTAGCAACTTGTAATATTTGTGATGGTAGCATCATTTCGGATATTAAACTTGATGATAAAAATGCTTATTCTTATTATAGTTCAATAATTGATCAATTTAGAACTAAATTAACTAGTGATACCTATTATAATTTACGAGAAGCATATAATGGACATATAGAATTCTATCCTAATAATCAACTAAAAGCTGAAATTCCCGAAAATCTACCTGATAGTGTCATTGATGAGCTCAAGACAGCTGAAGATTTATATATGCAAATAAATGCTAAACCAAACTTTGTTAAAGTAGCAGGTAATGCATATCGAACCACGTTAGAGCGAGCATTATGTGAATTAGCAGAAAATGATAACCGAGCTAGATTAGATAAACGAATTGAAAAACTTTTTAATGATGGAAAACTTACAAAAGATCTAAAAAATTTCGCATTACATATTCGTATTTTAAGTGCAGATGCTTCGCATACTTATAATGAGTTCTCTTTAGATGAATTGAAAGAGCTTCGTTTATTTACTCAATTATTTTTACGTTATACATTTACATTACCAGCAATGATTCCTAAAGATTCAAAAGAAAATTTAACAGAATAAACTTGAAATAGCGATGATAAAACGGGCGGGGATAAACCCCGCCCCTACGAAATGGAAGCGTGTTTCCAATTTTGGAGAAAATCCTTAAATTGGAAACACACTTCCATTTTTTGTGATCTTGCTCGAAAAATTCATCATTTTCATTCGACGTCTAATGATCAAATATCGTATGCTCTAAAATGTTAATTTCTTTCGTAGGGGCGGGGTTTATCCCCGCCCGAAAATATCCCACATACAGAAAATATGAAAAATAATTTCCCCAAACGCCGTAATAATATGCGACTACCACATTATGATTATTCTCAATATGGCTGCTATTTCGTCACAATCTGTACCAAAAATAGGAATTGTCTTTTTGGAGATATTGCTAATGAAAAAATGCACTTAAATGAAATTGGTATGATGATAGATGAAACCTTAAACGCTTTATTAAAAGATTATCCCAAAAGTGAATTTTCTCACTATGCTATTATGCCAAATCACATACATTTCATTTGGTTTAATCAAGACGATGTTTTACTTTCAAATTTGGTTCGGAAATTGAAAGGGATTACGGCTAAAAAATATCGAGAGATGATGAATAACCAGATTTATGAACCATTATGGCAACGCAGTTTTTATGAGCATATTATTCGGAATGATGAAGATTTTTTGAGAATTTGGGAATATATTGAAAATAATCCATTACAATGGCATTTAGATCGTTTTTATCAATAGATACGGGCGGGGATAAACCCCGCCCCTACGAAATGGAAGTGTGTTTCCAATTTTGGAGAAAAATCCTTAAATTGGAAATCAACTTCCAATTGTTTTAAAATAAGGTTGAAATGGAAATAAACTTCCAACTATGTAGAACTTACATTTCCATTCGACAATCCCCTCACTAGCGGTTACATTTACTCAACATTTTGCAAACTAAAAACAAGATATTAAAAATGCACACACCCCACATCTACATCGGCACAGGTGGTTATAGCGATACGGATTTAGTCGGTACGCTCTATCCGTTTGGGACGGACAAATCGGATTTTTTGTCGATTTATAGTCAGCATTACGACACCGTTGAGATCAACAGCACCTTTCACGCTCCGATTGGCTATAAGGCGGTGCAAGGTATGTTAGAAAAGGCGGAAGGGCGGTTAACATTTTCGGTGAAACTTCATCAAGATTTTAGCCACAAACGCACCGCTACCGCCGAACAAGCTAGGATGTTTTTAGATGCATTGCAACCTCTGCGTGATAGTCATTGTTTAGCCAATTTATTTGTGCAATTTCCGACCAGTTTTGAGCGTCAGCACGCCAATCGTTACTATTTGGCGGAGCTGGTGTCGTGGTTCAGTGATTATCCCCTTGCCATTGAGTTTCGCCACGCCAGTTGGCATACGCAATCGGTGCTGGACTATTTTCACGGCAAGGAAAATTTGATTTGGTGTAACGTGGATTATCCGCAGAATATCGGTTTGCCTGCCTTTCAGTTTTATGCGAACCAACGCACCGCTTACCTGCGATTGCACGGTCGCAATCCCCATTGGTGGAAAGCCCAATCGGCACAAGAACGCCACAATTATCGTTATAGCCAAACCGAATTACAACAACTGGCAACATTGTTAAATCAGCGAAAAGCGGAGTTTGATCAGCTTTATCTCTACTTTCAAAACACCACCAATAGCCATTCGTTCTACAATATCGAAAGTCTGAAAGGCTATTTGGCGAACTATGGATTTAAAGTAAAAGAGACGCCTGAATTTTTGAGTGGACAGCAGAGTTTGTTTTAGGGCTTACGTACAGGTTTCACTTTTGCGATCTCCATCGGAAAATCGCCTTTTCTATTCGACAATCAGATTACAAGCGGTCTGATCTCGCCGATATTTTGCAAAATTAGGAGCAACTTCCCCGTTCCCTTGCACTCTGCACAATTTAAGTTATCATAGTTCGCTAATAGGTAGTCTCTCATTTTCTCGGATATTTTAGCTATGAACACACTTAAATGGATTTTATTCACGTCAACCCTCGCCGGATTATTCGCTTGTACCCCTCCCCCACCACCGAAAACCGGTTACTTAAAGGACAATATCAGCCAAGCTGAATTGTATAATTCGACGAATTTCAAACGTTATTATTACCATTGCCGTAACGCAGAAACCGGTGCAGACTCTTATTTATCCGCCTATTTTCCGCTTTCAAGGGAAAGTCGCATGACAGAAAATTTCGGTTTTTATTTTCAATTAGACGGAGATAAAGCACAGCCGTTTGATCATATCGAAAATAAACCGCTCAATGCACGCCGTTCACGTTTTGAGGTGGTTTATCGTTCATATCATCCGATTCAAGGGACTTATGTTGATTTAATCGCCCGCGAACACGGCTCGACTTACTACAAAAATCATCAAGGAAGACGTATGCCTTGGTTGAATTGTCGGGAGAGTTAA
>NZ_JBGXYA010000037.1:0-9224 GCF_041814905.1 Glaesserella sp.
GAAAATCGTCGAAAGATTTTCCTGATGGCCATAGTGCTGTGGTCCCACCTGATTCCATCCCGAACTCAGAAGTGAAACGCAGTAATGCCGATGGTAGTGTGGGGTTTCCCCATGTGAGAGTAGGGCACCATCAGGGTTTTATTAACTTAGTTCATTAAATTAGTGAACTAACTTAATAAAAGAATTTATTGGCAACCATAGTGCTGTGGTCCCACCTGATTCCATACCGAACTCAGAAGTGAAACGCAGTAACGCCGATGGTAGTGTGGGGTTTCCCCATGTGAGAGTAGGACATTGCCAATTCCCTAATTTGCGGAGCGGTAGTTCAGCTGGTTAGAATACCTGCCTGTCACGCAGGGGGTCGCGGGTTCGAGTCCCGTCCGTTCCGCCACTTATTTAAGAGCGAGTAAAATACTCGCTTTAGCTATATATGATTATATAGGGGCGTAGTTCAATTGGTAGAGCACCGGTCTCCAAAACCGGGTGTTGGGAGTTCGAGCCTCTCCGCCCCTGCCATTATTTAAAAGAAACCGATTAGTGAAAACTAATCGGTTTTTTCGTTTTAGCTATCTTTTAAATACTTCCTGACTTTTATGTTAGAATTTTGCAAATTTTGATAACAATCCTACCGCTTGTATGAAACAGCTTGATCCTATTATTGAACAATTTTTGGATACTTTATGGCAAGAACACGGTTTGTCGGACAATACCGTCGCATCTTATCGTTTGGATTTGGAAACCTTTGTACGGTGGTTAACGGTGCCGAGGGCATTTTTAACGGTAGATCATTTTGATTTGCAATCTTTCCTTGGCGAACGTTTGGCGTTGGGCTATAAAAGTACGAGTTCGGCGCGTATGTTAAGCTGTTTGCGCAAATTTTTTCGCTTTCTTTATTTGGAACATTATCGCCAAGACGATCCGACGGAAACATTGACTTCGCCACGTAAGCCAATGCATCTACCGAAATCCTTGAGTGAAGAACAAGTTATGGATTTATTGAATAGCCCTTGTACTTCTGATCCTTTGGAACTACGTGATAAAGCCATGCTTGAATTGCTGTACGCGACGGGGCTAAGGGTTACTGAGCTGATATCCTTAACTACGGATAACTTAAGTTTGCGTCAAGGTGTTGTGCGCATTATCGGTAAAGGCGATAAAGAGCGTCTCGTGCCGTTAGGGGAAGAAGCAAGTTACTGGATTCAGCAATTTTTTGAATATGGGCGTAGTGCGTTACTCAGCGGCATTCAGTCTGATATCGTTTTTCCAAGTCGATTGGGCAATCAGATGACCCGCCAAACCTTTTGGCACCGCATTAAACATTATGCGTTATTGGCAGGGATTGACAGTGATAAGCTTTCTCCCCACGTTTTACGTCATGCATTTGCCACACATTTAGTTAATCACGGTGCGGATTTACGCGTAGTGCAGATGTTATTAGGGCATAGCGACCTTTCCACTACACAAATTTATACCCAAGTGGCAAAAGCACGTTTAAAATCATTACATCAACAATTTCACCCGAGAGGATAATATGCAAAAAGGGTTTTCTTCGTTTAGTTGGGCATTGGCGCTATTTTGTGTTCCCAGCGCGTTATGGCCGTTAGCATTGCTGGTTTCACCGAAATTTTCCGGTCACCCCCATTTAACGGCGGCTCAAATTAATTGGTTTTCAATTGCTTTCTGGGTATATCCATTGGTCTTATTGGTTATTGCGGGTATTTTATATAAGTTGTATCAATCTAATACGGGTTTAGCCAAGGGATTGTTGTTATTCAGCTTTATCGGATTCTACGGTTTGTTATTTTACATTGTAGAAAGCGTATCGATTTAAATGAAACGGAAAAGGCGCCGAATAGTGAATTCAGCGCCTTTTCTGTTTTTATCTCACGTACACAGCAACATGACGAATTGATCTTCAAAAAATAGTAATGGCGTACGGCTTCTTTGCCAGACAGGAATATGGTGTTGTTGCCAAATTTTTTTCATCTCTTCCCTTAGTGGTTTTCCATAGATTTTTACCTTACCCGAATGATGTAGTTTTAATTTAAGTGGTTGATCCCACAACGTTCGGGGCAGCTGCAAGCGGTCCGTTTTTTCGGAAAATTTGCAAATGAGAGAAGTTGCATTGCGCTGTATGCTACCGATATTGTCAGGCAGGATAATGGAATTTTGAAGCGGGTAGGGCAATTCCACTGCAAAATCGTGGGTGTCGGCAAATGCTTTCGTAATAAAAATCCCTTGCTGATAACGGCGGACGATCAGTTCGCCGAGTTTGACCTGTGGGTTTTTATCTTGCTTGGCTAAAATCAGCTTTTGAATAATCTGCTCAAGTTGTTTTTGGCTTGGCATTGCGACATTCGAGCGCGCTAGCCAAAGGCGGATCAGCTGCTGTTGTTTTAACCCTGAAAAGGCATGAAATCCGCCAATATCTAAACGTTGCTTTGTGGAATCGATGCGGTGATTAAGTTCGTCAGCGAGTAATTCTTCAATTAATTGTTGTTGTTCGGCACAATGCTCGGCACTGCGGGCGACCATTCGATTGAACTGCACCCAGCGTTGGTTCAGTTGAGGTAAAACTGCTTGGCGTAGGAAATTGCGATCGTAATGGGTATTTGAGTTGCTTTCGTCTTCAATCCACTGCAAATGATTTTGGATGGCGTAGTCGATGATTTCCCCTTTAGAAAAACCGAGTAGTGGGCGAAAATTTGCAAAATTTTGCTGAAAACTGACCGCTTGCATTGCGCTTAGCCCTTTCAATCCGCTGCCGCGTTTCAGAGCCAGAAAAAAAGTTTCGGCTTGATCATCGAGATGATGGGCGGTGGCTAGCACTTCATTCGGCTGAATCACCTCATCGATTGCCTGATAACGCGCTTTTCGGGCTTCTGCTTCAATCCCCTGTTTACCGGAAACGCCGACATGACGAACCGTGAACGGAATATTCCAATTTCCGCATAATTGTTGGCAGAATTCTACCCAGTGATCCGCATTCGGGCTTAATCCGTGATGAATATGGATGGCGCGAAGGTGAAGATTAAACGTGGCTTTGGCTTGGTTAAAAAGATGAAGAAGTACCACGGAATCAATACCACCGCTTAACCCCACCAAAAAATGAGATTGGTGGGGAAAATGCAAGGTAAGTTGTTGCTGGAATTGATTTAACATGATCATTACACCTGCAACCAAAAGGTGACCGGTCCATCGTTTTGTAGGCTGACTTGCATTTCAGCGGCGAATTGCCCCGTTTGGGTGTGAATTTTTGTTGCTGCCCGTTGATGAAAATACTGATACAACGATTCCGCCGCCAGAGGTGCGGCACCTTTGGAAAAACTTGGGCGCAAACCCTTGTGTGTATCGGCGGCGAGAGTGAATTGCGACACGACCAACAATGCACCGTTTGCCTGCTGTACGTTTAAGTTCATTTTGCCTTGTTCGTCGGAAAAGATACGATAATGCAGCACTTTTTCCAATAATTTGTCGGCTTTGGTTTGGTCGTCGTCTTGTTCCACGCCAAGTAGCACTAATAAACCCGTTGCGATTTCACCAACGGTTTGGTTTTCAACTTCGACCTTTGCCCATTTAACACGTTGAATTAATGCGATCATCATTCTTCTCGTTTTAGTGGATTGGTAAGCATTCCTGCGTTAATCATTTCAATGTCTTTCAATACGGAAGCGATTTGCCCGCCCAATAATACCACTTGCCAACTTAAATGAATCCAGACAATCATAATCGGAATGGTGGCTAATACTCCGTAAATCGCTTGATAAGACGGGAAATTAGCGATATACCACACAAAGGCTTGTTTACCTAAGGTAAAAAATAAGCCGGCAATTAAGGCTCCAATCATAGCGTGTTTGAAGCTGACTTTGGTGTTCGGCACAATCAGATAAACCAAACCGAACATCAGCCATGTCAATAAGAACGGGATAAATTTCAACAAACGGTGACTGAATGAGAAAAATCCGTCTGCGCTGAACATCTCAAGAGAAAAGATATAAGAGCTGACCGCTAAACTTAAGCCTGCTAGCATTGGTCCGAGCAGCAACACACAGAGATAGACAATAAACGACAGCACCATCGGACGCGGTTTGGTATTATGCCAGATTTCATTCAATGCATTATCAATGCTTGAGATCAACATCACGGCAACCACCACCAAACCTGCGATACTAATGATCCCCATTTGTTTAGAGTTATTCACAAACAGTTCAAGGTATTCTTGCACCATATTGCCCGCATTCGGTGCGAAGTTATCATAGACAAATTCTTTGAGCTGAACCGTCGCTTCTTCAAAAACAGGCAATAAAGTAAATACCGAAAACACCACTAAAATGAGTGGTACAATCGCCAATAGCGTGCTATAGGTGAGATAACCCGAATAAATGCCGATTTTGTTTTGTTGAAATCGATAATAAAACAGCTTTAAAAAGAATAGGATACTTTTCATCACTAGGCTCTCGATAAATAGTCGCCCTCACACACCCATTTATAAGTTGTTAACGCTTCCAATCCCATTGGTCCACGGGCGTGGAGTTTTTGAGTACTGACGGCGACTTCCGCACCTAAACCGAACTGCGCACCGTCGGTAAAACGAGTGCTGGCATTGATATAGACCGCAGCAGCATCCACTTGCCGTATAAACTGCTGAGCAAGGGCGTAATTTGCCGTTAAGATACTTTCCGAATGCTGGCTGCCATATTGGCGAATATGTTCAATCGCCTGATCGATACCGTCTACAACGACCACATTTAAATCTAATGAAAGCCATTCTTGATTCAGTTTATCCATTGCAAGCGGTTGGATTTGCGGATTTTTTTGCAAATCGGCAGGGAAATCGTCGCCATGTAGCGTCACGTTTAATTTACATAAATGATCGGCGAGTTTCGGCAAAAAACGGTCGGCAATTTTGCGATCAACCAACAAGGTTTCTAATGTATTACAAGTACTTGGGCGTTGAGTTTTCGCATTGGCGATAACGGATAATGCCCGTTCTTGATCGGCTGTCGCTTCAACAAACAGATGGCATACGCCAATACCGCCGACAATCACCGGAATCGTCGAATTTTCTTTACAGAACTGATGTAAACCGGCGCCGCCGCGCGGAATCAACATATCAATATAGCGATCGAGCTTAAGGAGTTCCAGCAGCAAAGCACGATCCGGATCGGTCACCGCCTGCACGGCAAGTTTGGGTAATCCGGCGCTTTCTAACGCTTGTTGAACGACTTCAACTAACACCGCATTGGTAAACTTCGTCTCTTTGCCACCGCGCAGGATCGCCGCATTACCGGTTTTTAAACAGAGTGAGGCAACATCAATCGTCACATTCGGGCGCGCTTCATAAATGGTTAATACCACACCGAGCGGAACCCGTTGGCGCTGAATGCGTAATCCGCTATCTAAAACGCCGCCGTCAATAATCTGACCGACCGGATCGGCAATGCTTGCCACGTTACGCACATCATTTGCAATGCCTTGAATTCGGGCGGGAGTCAACAACAAACGGTCAATAATGGCGTCGGAAATTCCTTGGGACTTCGCAAATTCAATATCTTTTGCATTGACGGATAAGATTTCATCGGCGCGTTGTTCAAGGGCATCTGCAATCGCAAAGAGCGCTTTGTTTTTCTGAAGGTTTCCAAACTGAGCAAGTTCATAACTTGCCTTTTTAGCTTGTTTAGCTATTTCGATCATCGTCATCATTTCGTTCTCTTTGATAAGTGAATGGCAAGGAGTTTACCATATAACGTTTGATTGTTAAGGCGAAAGGGGGTAAAAATCATGGATTCACCGCTACAAGCGGTCGGATTCGGCAGTTTTTTTGCAAAAAGAGCCATATTTGACGTTCGTTTTGTCGGTGAGATAAAGATAGGTGCGGCGAGTAAATTTTTTGCAAAATCAGACCGCTTGTTTATGTTAGAATTCACCCAAATTTCTAAATGGACTGCGCCAAATGACCCAACCACACCCTTTGATTCACATTCTTCCTCCCCAACTCGCAAATCAAATTGCCGCCGGCGAGGTGGTGGAACGTCCCGCTTCGGTCGTAAAAGAGTTAATCGAAAACAGTCTGGATGCCGGAGCAACCCAGATTCAGATCGATATTGAGAAAGGCGGTTCGCAGTTGATCCGCATTCGTGATAACGGTTGCGGGATTGGTAAACAGGATCTCACTTTAGCATTGGCACGCCATGCGACCAGCAAAATTGCGACCCTTGAAGATTTAGAAGCAATTTTAAGTCTCGGTTTCCGCGGTGAAGCGTTGGCAAGTATCAGTTCGGTATCACGTTTGACGTTGACTTCCCGCCCGGAATACCAAACGGAAGCGTGGCAGGCTTATGCTCAAGGGCGTGATATGGAAGTCGACATTCAGCCCGCTTCTCATCCTGTTGGTACCACTATTGAGGTTGCAAATTTGTTCTTCAATACCCCCGCCCGCCGTAAGTTTTTACGTACCGATAAAACGGAATTTGCGCATATTGAAGAAGTGGTGCGTCGTATTGCATTAGCCAAGCCGAATGTGACTTTTATGCTCACTCATAACGATAAAAAAGTGCGTCATTATCGCGCGGTGGCGAATCAGAGTATGGAACAGCGGCAAAAGCGGATAGCGGCAATTTGCGGTGAAGAGTTTATTCAACATTCAGTGCATATCGATTGGCAGCATGATGATTTGCATCTTTACGGTTGGATTGGTGCGCCGGCATTGGCTCGCGGGCAGAATGATTTGAGCTACAGCTATGTGAATGGGCGAATGATGCGGGATAAAACGATTAATCATGCGATTCGTCAGGCTTATGGAGAACAACTGCCGAAAGAGTCCTATCCGGCGTTTGTGCTGTTTTTGGATATAGATCCGAGCCATGTCGATGTTAATGTGCATCCTGCAAAACACGAGGTTCGTTTCCACCAAGGGCGTTTGGTCCACGATTTTATCTATCAGGGCGTATTGAATGCCTTGGAAGGACAGGCGCCACTGCACTTAAACGAACATAATGTCAGTGAGCCGATTCCGCACTACACGCGGGATACCAACCGCGAAGCTTCCGGGCAGAATATTTTTGCGCAGCCTTACCGTGAACTGTCGCCAAAAAGCCCGCGCAGCCATTGGCAGGGAGCGGAATCGCACCGACATTCGGTTACGCCCGCGGTGAGCAAAGCGGAACAAAAATGGTATGGTGAATTGCTTTCTACATCCGATTCTCCCGATATTGCATTAAACAAGCGGTCCGTTTCCGCGGATATTTTGCAAAATCGTAGCGAAATCACACCGCTTGTTGTAACGCAAACTGCATATTCACACCATCTGCAAGCGTTAACTTTAGTGCAGAATGAAGCGTTGCTGCTTAAGCAAGACGAGCAGTTTTATTTGATTTCTCTCGAACAGTTGGCGCGCCTGAAACTGCGTGTTCAGCTGGAAAAAGCCGAAAGCCAAGCATTGTTGATTCCGCTGAATTTGACGTTGGATCACCACCAAGTCGAACAATGGGAAAAGCATCAAGCAGCGTTGAGCGCTTTAGGATTCGATATTCAACCCAAACAGTGGCAAGGACAAGTTCGTCTAACCGTTCAGCAGGTTCCCCGCTGCTTGCGTGAACAGAACCTTCAACAATTATTGCTTCAACTGTTTAATCAACAAGCGGTCGGTTTAGCCGAATTTTTTGCAAAAAATGCCTTGATTTCGACCGCTTGTAGTTTAGCCGAAGCCGTCGGCGTAATTGCCGAAGTGGAGCAGCACCATTCAGGTAAAACGGCATTGGCAAATTTATTCCTTACCGTGGATTTTGCTCAATATCTCGCCAAATTGCCCTGCTAAATCGAGTTATTCACGTAAATTTCAAGAAAAAATGTGGACTACTCCACATTTTTTTATTTTGCTTGCTGACAATATTTACTAAATCAGTAGAGTAGCGTTCTGTGTAAATAGTGCATGTTATCAGAGCAAAATTATGGACGATGTTTATCACCTTAACACGGCAGCACCGGCTGTTCGTATTCTTCAAATTACCGATCCGCATTTATTTGCAACGGATTGCGGAGAGCTGCTTGGCGTTAATACGACCTTGAGCTTTCAGGCGGTGTTGAATGCCATTAATCAGGAGACTTTTGAATATGATATTGTTCTCGCTACCGGAGATTTGGTTCAAGATCATAATCGCGAGGCGTATCATCGTTTCGGACAGATGGTAAAATCGCTGAATAAGCCTCTATTTTGGGTAGAGGGAAATCACGATATTCAACCTCAAATGGAAAATGCTCTGGCAATTTATGCGCAAATTCAGCCATTTAAACACATTTTGGCGGGGGAACATTGGCAGGTTATTTTGCTGAACAGTCAGGTTTACGGCGTTCCGCGCGGCGAATTAAGTTATCAACAGTTGGAATTTTTATACACTAAGCTGGCGGCACATCCCGAACGTCATGCGTTAATTGTGCTTCATCATAATGTGTTACCGACGAATTCGGCGTGGTTGGATCAACACAGTCTATCAAATTCGCACCAACTGGCGGAACTGCTGAACCATTTTCCTCGGACAAAAGTCATCTTACACGGGCATATTCA
Source organism: Glaesserella sp. (assembly GCF_041814905.1). NCBI lineage: Bacteria > Pseudomonadati > Pseudomonadota > Gammaproteobacteria > Pasteurellales > Pasteurellaceae > Glaesserella > Glaesserella sp. The sequence goes on from NZ_JBGXYA010000037.1 coordinate 8,564, forward strand.
CCAAGAGGTGGATCGCTATTGGCACGGTTGCCGGGTGCTGGCAACGCCTTCAACCTGTATTCAATTTAAGCCGAATCATGATGCGTTTACCTTGGATCCAATCCCGCAAGGGTGGCGTGAGTTGAGCTTGATGCCTGATGGCTCGGTTCAAACCGTTGTGAAGCGCTTAGATTGCAACGATTTTTTACCGAATTTTAAAGCCGTAGGTTATTAAATTTCTATCATTTCATAGCAATTAAATCGCAACGATAAAACCGCTATATGCGTCGGCGATATTTTCCGCAAATTTTTGTAAATTTATAATTTGGCTATGTTTCAATCTTCTGAAATTTAGTATCTTTTGTCTTTCGCAAATTTGTTTGCGGAAATGTAGCTCATTTCTCACCCAAGGATTCCAACTATGTCAAACACCAATGTAATTGCGAATGTTGCAAAATTAATTAGAGATAACGATATTAAGTTTGTGTTGCTGAAATTTACCGATATCAAAGGTAAAGAACACGGCGTTTCACTGCCGGTGAGTTTAGTTGCCGATGATTTAGAAGACCTGTTTGAAGACGGTAAAATGTTCGACGGTTCGTCCGTTGAAGGTTGGAAAGCCATTAACAAAGCCGATATGTTGTTGATGCCGATTCCGGAAACCGCTGCGGTCGATCCTTTC
>NZ_JBGXYA010000038.1:0-6228 GCF_041814905.1 Glaesserella sp.
GGTAAAAAATTAGGTATCGTCGGTTACGGTCATATCGGTTCGCAATTAAGTATTATTGCAGAGTCGATTGGTATGAAAGTGTATTTCTACGACATTGAAAACAAACTGCCGTTAGGCAATGCGCAGCAAATCCCGACACTGGAAGAACTGCTCTCAACCTGTGATGCGATTTCTTTGCATGTGCCGGAAAACGCCTCCACTAAAAATTTAATGGATGCCACCCGCATTGCACAATTGAAAGAAGGTTCCGTTTTAATCAATGCCGCTCGTGGTACCGTTGTGGATATTGATGCGTTAGTCTCCCGTTTGGAAGCCGGCACATTACGCGGTGCGGCGTTAGACGTTTTCCCTGAAGAACCGGCTTCCGCCAGCGATCCGTTCGTTTCTCCGTTATGCAAATTCGATAACGTGATCTTAACGCCGCACATCGGCGGTTCGACGTCCGAAGCGCAAGAAAATATCGGTACGGAAGTTGCCAATAAATTCGTGAAATACTCCGACAACGGTTCAACGCTCTCTGCAGTGAACTTCCCTGAAGTGTCGTTACCGGAGCACAAAGGCGCAAAACGTTTGTTGCATATCCATGAAAACAAACCGGGCATTCTAAATAAGATCAACCAAGTCTTTGTAGATTCAAACGTGAATATCGCCGCCCAGTTCTTACAAACGGATCCGTCTATCGGTTATGTGGTCATTGATGTTGAATCGGAAAATACCGCAGAAGCGCTAAAAAGCTTGAAAGAAATTGAAGGTACAATTAAAGCGCGCGTGCTCTATTAATTGTGTAAATTTTTTTCTTGATCAAAGAAATTATCTTTTTTCTTTGGTAGCCTTCGAATCGGCAGGTGCAATCGTGCACCTGCTTTTTTGGAAGGTATATTATGCAATACGCTCAATCTGAAGAAAAACAACGAGAAATTACGCGATTATGCGTGCAAGTTGCGTTGTTATTACTCCAACATGGTGCGGAAAGCACGCTGGTTGTTCAAATGGCACAACGTTTAGGTCTCGCCCTTGGTGTGGATAGTGTTGAATGTGCACTCACTCCAAATGCGATCATTCTCACAACTTTGCTGAATGATAACTGTATTACTACCACTCGCAAAAATGTTGATCGCGGCATTAATATGCAAATTGTGACCGAAGTACAGCGGATTGTTATTACCGCCGAACATCATATTTATAATATGCAATATGTCCGCCAAAAGTTAAATGAACTTAAACCGCTAAAATATAATCGTTGGTTGGTGGTGTTGATGGTAGGGCTTTCCTGTGCCAGCTTTTCTCATCTTAGCGGTGGCGATTTCACTATTTTCATGATCACCTTTATTGCTTCATCATGTGCGATGTTTATTCGCCAAGAATTAGCCCATCGACATTATAATCCACTGATTATTTTCTCTTGCACCGCTTTCGTCGCATCAATGATTGCCGGTGTCGCACTAAAATATGAATGGGGTAATCAACCACAAATTGCTCTTGCCTCAAGCGTATTGCTCCTGGTGCCGGGATTTCCTTTAATTAATTCGCTTGCGGATATTCTAAAAGGGCATATAAATATGGGGCTTGCCCGTTGGACTATCGCCTCTGTACTCACTCTCGGTGCTTGTATGGGTATTGTGTTGGCGCTCACTTTTCTCAATATTGCAAGTTGGGGGGCATAAATGGAACTGCTACTCTCATTAATTGATGATATGTTTTTTGCCGCAATTCCCGCCGTCGGCTTTGCGTTACTGTTTAATGTTCCGCCGAAAGCGTTGAAGTATTGTGCGATTCTGGGTGCGATTGCGCATGCTTTCAGAACCTTGATGATTCATTATGATGTACCGCTTGTGTTGGCAACGTTTATTGCCACGTCAACCATTGGTTTTATCGGAGTTTATTTATCACAACGCTATTTAGCACACCCGAAAGTTTTCACCGTTGCCGCAATCATTCCGATGATTCCGGGGGTATATGCTTATAAAGGCATGATTGCCATGGTACGGATGAATTACGATGGTTTTTCCAATGAATTGTTCGTACAGATGATTGATAACTTTATCAAAACAGGCTTTATTTTGGGCGCATTGGTTTTTGGCTTAGCATTGCCGGGACTGTTGTTCTACCGTCATAAACCGGTTATCTAAAATGAACAAGCGGTCGTTTTTACAAATTATTTTACAAAAACGACCGCTTGTATTCGGTTTATCAGTAGCTAACTAAAATTTTAGCACCGTTAGAGTACAAAATACTTTGCGGTTGCAAGTGAGCGGAAAGCTGTACGTCAGGCTCGGACAAAATCGCCTGCACATCATCAGGTAAACTCGCAAGTGGCACAGTAAATACCAGCTCACTGGTGGTTTTCCGTTTCAAATTATCTTTGAAGGATACCGGCGTATCTTGAATCAAGATCAGTTTATTATTGTAAATATAACTCGCCTTCCAATGCACAATCCGCATATTACGAGTGCTTTTGTTTTCAGCGGAATATTTAAAATTCACTACCGTTTGACCGTTTTTATCCTGGCCAAGCTCAACGCCTAAATATTTCACGTCGATATTGTCCGTAAAGTTTTTTAAACTACGCTCCGCTTTACTCGGTGAAACATTTTTTTTGACTGCTTTTTCTTCTACCGTCGGAGTAATTTTGACAACTTCTGCCTGCGCATAAGCCACAACACCAACAGATAATAATACCGCCAACAAAGATTGATGTAATTTCATATCTTCCTCCTTAAGAGAATAATCAAGCTCATTTGACTTCATTCTACAAACATTCCGCACATTTTGGCTAGCACATTTGCAAATAATTTAAGGCAATTAAGGCAAGGTAGCAATAATGGCATAACCATCGGTTTCACCGATGATATCCGCTTTACTGCCTGCGGTGATAAATGCGGCCTCCCCTTGCTGTAAATGGAGGGAATCTTCACCTAAATCAATATATAAGCTGCCAGCCATTACTAATAAAATACTCGCACTGGTTGCCGCCACCTCTTCTTCATCAAAAGGCTTAAACTCGAGACGTTGCATTGCAAAGTCTTTTGCTTCAGGGGTCGGATACAAATGTAATGCCTCTTCACCGTCATATTCCGGAATCAGTTTCGGTGTTACTTCACGGTAGTCAATACTGTTGAGCAACGCTGGAATATCAATGTATTTCGGGGTTAAACCGCCACGAATTACGTTATCGGAAGCTGCCATCAACTCAATATTTTGACCGCGTAAATAAGCGTGCGGTAAGCCGGCTCCTTGGTAGATTCCTTCGCCTTTTTTGACATTGACAATATTAAACAAATAAAAACAGAGCAAACCTGCATCCAACTTGTTTTGTGGGATATTCATGCTTTCTATGGCGTAAAGTACCCAATAATCCGGATCATCCAATTTTAGTTTGCCTTGTTGGTACGCTTCCTGCTTGGTCTCAATAACCGGCAACAACCACGCGGCTAACTGCTCTTGCGACGCTTGCATAATTTCGGCATAAACATCAGGCAACCCTTTGGTATCGATTGCTGACGCTAACGGTTTGAGCGAATCATGTTTAGATAGCGCCTCTTTCATGCCAGAAAACGATCTAAAACCATGCAATAACCACGAATCGGATAGTGCAATCATCATTTCCGGTTTGTGATTACGATCTTTGTACGTTCGATTCGGAGCGTTAAGGGCAATTCCCAATTGATTTTCACGCTCAAAACCCAGTTCCGCCTCGGCTTTAGTTGGGTGTAACTGTATTGAGAGTGGCAATTTCACATCCAGCACTTTCAATAAATAAGGTAATTCATCACCGAATTTTTGGCGGGCATTTTCACCGAGCAATTCCGGCGCATTGTCGATGACTTTATCCAATTCGACCCAATTACCGTCAATTTCAACCAGTGACGGTGCTGAACGATGTGCGCCGAGCCAATATTCCGCATAAGGTTTATTCTCCGGATTTTCCAGCTTTAACCAATTCGGAATAAAACTGGAACCACCCCAATCATAATGTTGGTACTTACCGACTAGTTTAAAAATCATTTTTTATATCCCCCAAAGAAGCTAACCACTTTTTCAACATCGTCCTGCTTTTTAATACGGACAAGCAAACGCCTACCATTGTTCAAATCCATCACCAAAATTTGATTATCCGCCAAATTAATTTGTTTAACCTTGCTGTAAGTAAAATAAATATTACCGAAGAAAAAACCGTTTTCTTTCAATAATAAACGCGGGAAACGAATAAATGCCGAATAAACGACCAAAATAATACAGGTTGCAAGCAGATAGAGCGTTAACGGTTCAATCCCCGTTTGTATGCCTTGCACGATAATTAACACAATCAATGCAATTAAAATACCGGAATCCAGCCCTGCTTGTCGTTTCAATTCCACTGTGAGTACTGTTTTGCCTTTAAGTTTATCCATTACCATTTGGTCATAAATAGCAAAAGCGAAGCAGAAAAAAATACCGATAAAGAGAATGATGTTTGTCATATTTGAATTTTGTATAAAGGAAAAGACCGCCTGCAGTATAACAAGCGGTCTGATTTCACGATTATTTTGCAAATTATGCCAAAATACCAGTCCACGCACCGAAGATACCGATGACGAAGAAACCGATGATAATCCAAAGGGCATTCACACGATTACGCAATAACCACATACACGCAAAGGTTAAAAGTAACGGTAATAAGCCCGGCATCAAGCTATCTAAGATAGATTGAACAGTGGTAATCTCCGTTGTACCGTCTTGTTTTTGAATGGTTGAAACCACAAGCGGTACGTTAATGCTTGTCCATTTTTGAACCAATGCTCCCATAATAAACAAACCGAGAATGGATGCACCTTCAGTTAATTTTTGCAATAAACCGCCGCTCATATCTTGTACGACGTCTAACCCTTTTTTATAGCCGTAAACCACGCCGTAGTAACGCGTTGCTAAGCGTACAAGGTTAAACAGCACGAAGAAAAGCAATGGTCCTAAGATGCTACCGGTTAATGCGATCCCAGCCCCTAAGGCAGCAAAGACCGGGCGCGCGGTACCCCAGTAAATCGGGTCACCCACACCGGCTAGAGGTCCCATAAGACCGACTTTGATCCCGTTGATTGCCGCATCATCGATAGGTTTGCCGTTTGCACGCTCTTCTTCCATCGCAATAGTCACCCCTAATACCGGTGCTGCCACGAACGGCTGGGTGTTAAAGAACTCAAGGTGACGTTTGATCGCATCTTTGCGCTCTTGTGAATTCGGATCCGGATATAAACGTTTGATGACAGGTACCATGGAGTAAGCAAAACCTAACGCCTGCATACGCTCGAAGTTCCAAGAACCTTGGAAGAGATTAGAACGGCGTACCACCGCATTTAAATCGCTCTGTGTTACTTTTTTGATGTCAGTTGTCATAATCATGCTTCCTTAGTCTAATCTGTTGTCAAGGTCATTGTTCGTTGCTTGCACTTGCACCACTTGTTTACTTTGATTGTATTTCGGGTGAAGTTGAATATAAATAACAGCGGTAATCGTACCTAAAATACCTAATGCAACCAAGTTGAAATCGGTAAACGCCGCAATCACGAAACCGGCATAGAAGAACGGCATTAAGTGACCTGCACGCATCATATTGATGACCATCGCATAACCGACTACCGCAATAAAGCCACCGGCAATTTTAAGACCTGTCGTGACGACCGGCGGAATTGCCGCTAACATAGATTGAACCGTGTCCGTACCTGCCGTCATCGCCACGATTAACGCCGGAATTGCAATACGCATTGCTTGGAGTAATAACGCCGAACGGTGAATCCAATCCAGTTTGTTCAAATCTCCCGTTTCAACCGCATTATCCGCCGCATGTTGGAAACCGACGGTAATCGCACGTACTACGTAAGTTAATACCTGACCTGCCGCTGCAAGCGGAATCGCTAACGCAATCGCAGTTGGAATATCTTGACCGCCGACGATAACCAAGATGGTAGACACCACCGACGCTAATGCCGCATCCGGTGCCAGTGCTGCACCAATATTCATCCAGCCTAACGCCAATAGTTCTAATGAACCACCAACGATGATACCGGTTTTCATATCGCCTAAGACGATACCGATTAAGGTACAAGCGATTAACGGACGGTGAGTTTGCCATTCGTCAAGAATAGATCCCATTCCTGAAATACAGGAGACAAGGAATACTAAGATAATTTGTAAAGCAGAAATTTCCATAATCATTTCCTTAAATTAAGTTATTTTTCTTAAGTAAATCCATCA
>NZ_JBGXYA010000039.1:0-29725 GCF_041814905.1 Glaesserella sp.
GACTCATAATCGCTTGGTCACTGGTTCAAGTCCGGTAGGGGGGACCATTTCAAGGTTTTTATAAGTTCGCATAAGTAAAAAATCCTTGAAAAATCAATGAATAACGTAATTTTGTGTTTTTATAAGTTGGTTTAAGTTCGCTTACATCCGCCTTTAATTGTTACCTCGAATGTTACCTCGATGAAAAATTGAGAAAACGAGGTAACACGAGAAGGGAATTTTTGATATTTTTCAAAAGGTTATAAGCATATGAAACTTAACAACACCCTAATTAAAAATTTAAAACCATCAACCAAAGATCGTTACTTATCAGACGGCTTCAATCTTTACTTACTCGTTAAGCCAAATAGTTCAAAGTTATGGCGTTTTATCTATGTCAGCCCTGAAACTGGTTTACGAGTAAAAATGAGTTTGGGAAGCTATCCACACAAAAGCCTTGCAGAAGCTAGGGAAGAAGCTAGAAATCATCATAAGATTTTATCTCAAGGCTTTTGCCCTAAATCTTTTTTGATAAAACAAGCCGAAATCAAAAAAGAACAAAGCGAAACATTGCGGGATTTTGCCTATAAATGGATTGAATGGAAGCAGGCAAAGGCAAGCCAAAATAAACCGCTAAGCCCAAAAACTGTTAAGCGAACCATGCAACGCTTAGAAAATCATTTATTCCCTCGATTTAAAAATATGAGACTGATCGATGTTCGCTTAAAAGATGCTATTACTCGCCTTGAAGATTTAGAGAATAAAAAGCCCGATACACTTTATCGAATTGTGGGTAATTTTATTGAGATTATGGACTATGCACAGCTATTGGAAAAAATTCCTGATAATCCGATTAAACCTTTAAAAAAGGCGTTTAGTTCTGCTAAGGTTACACACCAGCCAACTATTCCGCCCGAACAATTACCTGAATTTTTGAAGGCGTTGCAGAAATCGAGCAGATCGCCACAAACCAAGCTTTTAATAGAATGGCAACTCGTAACTATGTTGCGACCTTTTGAGGCTTCCGCCGTTGAATGGGGAGATATAGACTTTAAAAATAAAGTTTTGACGATTCCAGCCGAAAGAATGAAGGGGGGAATGCGTTCGCATAGTATCCCGCTTTCTACACAGGCATTGGCTATCCTTGAAGAAATGAAGGCGTTCAATGGGCATCATGTTCACGTTTTTACAGGCAGGAATGAACGCCATAAACCAGCTAATAGTCAAACGGTAAATAATGCAGTAAAACGTATTGCGAAAGGTAAATATAAAGGCTTGCTCACTGCTCACGGCTTCCGCAGTATTGCGAGCACATATCTGAATGAGAATTTTACCGATGAACCGTTAGTCATTGAATCTTGCCTTTCCCACGTTGGGACGGATGCCGTTAGAAATGCTTATTTTAGAGGAAGTTATTTAGATCGCCGTGCTGCAATTATGCAAGCGTGGGGCGACTATGTAGAGCAATGTAAGAAAGCCTAGCCACCACACCAAGCGGGGAAATTATGCCCCGCTTTTTTATTTCTTCCTTTTTATTGTAAATATAAAACTTTTTTATTTTTAATCACTTGCTCACTTAATCACTTATATTCTATTTATCTATTTGATTTTCAAAAGAAAAAATAGAAGTGATTAAGTATAAATTAGAAGTGAGTAAGTGATTAAAAGTTATAAGTAAGTAACGAAATCGCCCGCCCCTAAACGCGGGCCGTTGTATCCCCACCACGCCCGCACACTAAATGTGTCGATTTTTACGCAAATGCAAAAATAGCCTTAAGCCTTGCCCTGTATAACGCCATTCACGCCCTAAACTGCTCTATTTTTTACGCAAATCTACGCAATTTTTTGCATTTCTACGCAGTCAAAAACGCCCTTTTTAAATTCTGCTTGATAGAACGATGAGAGAACCCACGAAAAACGCCCCATTTTTTGCAAAACCGCCCCAACATCTCACCGCTTGCAATCCCTAATTTTTGCTTGATTTTGTGAAATCAGCCATCACACCCCGAACAAATAGCCAAATTTCTACAATGTTTTATTCTTGCAAGCGTTCGCAGACAAACGCAAGCAGAACCAAAAACAACAGGGGCAACAAATGGAGCAAATCACAGGCAGAAAAGAGAGATTTATCAAAATTGACGAGGTAGAACGGCAAACGGCTCTATCAGAAGCAACAATCTATCGAAAAATGAAAAATAAAGAATTTCCCGAAAGCGTCAGCATAGGGGCAAATTCTAAAGTATGGCTGGAAAGTGAAGTTCAAGGCTGGATAGCCGAACAAGTTCAAAAATACCGTAACCAATAGGAAAAAATATGGAACAACTACAACAAAATTTTACTGCATTGAAAGAGCGATTTTCAGAACAAGAGCAGATCATTAAAAACAAGCTCAACGAACAAGAGAAAAATGCAAAATTACTAGAGGCGTTTAGAGAAGAAGCAAATGAGCTTATCTCTAGAACAAAAATCAAAATGGAAAATGGCGAAACGCTCACCGCAGACGAATACGTAGAATTAAAAAATGCAGACACCGGATTAAAAGCCCGCATTGAATATCACGAAGCCGTAGGAAATGATTTAAATAATGAAATCTATTTATTAAAAGAATCATTATTTATCCTTCAGCAAAAAATGAATGTGGTACGGGGTGAAATTACTGAACAAATAGCAACACAAAAGCTAGATAAATTTATTTCAGACAACCAAACATTATTAGGCGAATTATTTTCACTGCTTTACTATACAGGAAAATTTAAACCAAATGAAATTAGTTTTGAAGAGGAAAGCGACTTAATCATTAATCATTTAAAGCAAAAAATCGGAAGCGCTATTCCTCAAAATTATAACATTGAAGAAAGCCTAAAAACAAAAAGCCCATTATTATTAAACTTTAAATTAAAAACACCAACAGCAAAACACAGAGAAAAATTCAGCCAAACAGAAAACAAAAGCTTAAATGAATTATTAACCGCAATGATAGGAAATTAAAATGAAGAAAGACTTTAACCAAAAAATCAACGAACATTTAAATAAATTTGCTATTTCAGTTCAGCAGGAAGAAGATCTTATTGGCTGGAAAGTGGTTACCGTTGAAGACGAACAAGAACAGCGATTTTTTGCAATTTTAAAGCAGAATGATTTATTTAAAAATATCAACCTTGTAACAACAAAATACCAACAGGGTGAGGCGCTTGGATTGGTTCAAATTATGGCAGGCACAACCGACACAGATCGGGAAGAACGCATACCAAAACGGGCAACAATAGCGGGGGAATATCATTGCCAGCAAATGAATATTGACGGCTTTATTCCTTACGCAAAATTAGATAGCTACACAGCTGATCCTCTTTTTGATGAAACCGTCGAACGCTTTCTAAATACCCATTTGCTACAATCTATTTTAATGATTGGCTGGCACGGCAAAGAGCGTAAAGGCACATCAAACCCAGCAGAAAACCCAATGGGCGAAGATGTCCAAAAAGGTTGGCTACAGAAAATCAGAGATAACGCCACAGCAAAAAATAAAGACAATGTTTTAAATATTGGTGAAATCGGTGAAAATGGCACATATTCAACGCTAAATAAAGCCATAAAAGCAGGAATTAGCAAAATTTCCCCTGTTTATCGAGACGGCGATTTAATCGCAATTTGTGGGCGTGGTATTGTCGGAAATAGCCCGATTGAGAACAACAAAGAAGGTTTAAACGGGCAATTTATTACACGTTTACAAAACCTAGTGGGAGGATGTAAAGCCGTAATGCTTCCGCATTTCCCCGATAATGCGATTTTACTCACTCGATTAGATAATCTCTCTTTCTATGTACACCGCAACAATATTCGAAGAGGCTGGCTAGATGCACCAGAGCGAGATGCCCTCGAACATTTATTTAGTTTTAACGTTGATTTTGTTGTAGAAGATTTTGACGGATGTGCATTACTTGAAAATATCGAGTTAAACGAATGACAGAAAACCACCGCTATAAATCCGATATGATAGGCTTAAGTTTTATTGAAAAAATACAATTCATTTTAAACCTGTTAGAACAAGGGGCAATCGAAGAGCTGGAAGCCTATCAGCTTATTACTATGGAAGAGCCGAAGGCAGTAGATAAACCCGAACAAATCGGCACTATAGAATTTTTCTAACCTATCCCACCTTCCCCAACCTTCCACATCAAAAGCACGTGCCCCACACGTGCTTTTTCTCTTTCTTTCACTTTTCACTGTTTATAAAAACAGGTAAAATAAACGCATAAAAACCTATAAAACCACACACAAACAGCAAAGAGAATAAGAAGATGAACCAAGACTACAAACTACCGCCCCGCAAGTGGTACACCTTAGAGCAAGCCATAAAACGCATCAAACAATTAACAGGGGAAGAGCTGGAAATAGCGGATTTAATTCATTTTTGGAATATTGCTAAATTAGAATTATGTGTTGATTGTTCACTTTATCCTGTTGTTGCAAATATTGGAAATAGTCAATATAAGCAATCAAATTATTTTGAGTGTTTAACACCAACCGCTTTAGAAAACTATCAAAACAATGATCTTTTAGCTATCCATAAATTTGATAAACCAATAATTAAAGGCATTCAATTTTTTAACCAAATTGAAATTAGAAATGCCATTATTGCCAAAAATGATAAAGACCCAGAATTTAAAAATAAAATGAACATACAAGGATTTTTATCTATATTGAAAGATGAAAGAATAATTTCATCAGAAGAAGAAAAGTTATCTACCGGCGAAAAAATATCAATTTTTAATTTATTTCTTGCAACACCTAAAGAAACAAGTGAAGATAGGGAAAGAGTTATTTTCTTTCTTGATATAATTGGCAAAGCTAAAATTAGCAAAGATGATTTACGTATATTACATTCTGATTTGATGGACTTTATCGAAAATAAATCAAACCCACCCCAAATAGAAAATAAACCCCACCCCAAAACCCTAAACGCCCAAGCCGAATTTATTCGTAATTTACTGATAATGTTCTACGATGAAACCACCGCAAACAATATCAGAAAAGAGCTGGATAACCCAAACAGCGAAATAAGGCAAGATTTTGAACGAAAAGGACTGCAAACCCCAAGCGGTAAAACCGTTGATCGCTGGATAAACCAACCTTAAAAACCGCTCTCACGTTTTGGAATATTCCGAAAGTTTTTGGAATATTCCAAACGCCAAAATTCCCACTTCATAAAATCCCCTTTGCGAACTTAAACCACCTTATAAAAACACAAAGGGGAAACCATGACTACAACCACCCAAAGCCCGCTATTGCTTAGCGCAAACGAGCTAATAGCAAAACTTAACCTATCTAAAACCACAATTTACGACCTATTAAAAAAAGGACAATTCCCAAAGCCATTTATTCAAAAGCACAGATGCACCCGCTGGCGAGCATCCGACATTGAAAACTGGCTATCACAACAGGAGAACGACTAATGGCAGGACTAGAAATCAAATGCCCATTCTGCGGGGGAAAATGCCAAATCCGAACAAGCGACCGCCCCACCCTATTAAGCGTAAAAGCAACAGTTTTTTGCCCCTCTTGCGGAACGCTAAAAGCGGATTTTATCGGACAGCTTACCAACGTAAAAAGAGCCTTGTTTTTGGATTGCCCACAAGCGGAACGATGGAGCAAGACAGAAAAAGAACAAATTAAGGAAGACGGCAAAAAACCGCTATCGAATGAAGAACGCCTAAGACAATTCAGAGCAGGGAAAGACCAACCCGATCTATTTGAAGGCGACAGTGAGCCACAAAAACCGCTTACACCAGCGGAACGAGTGGAGCTTAGAAAGAGCGTGCAACACTAGGATAACCACTAATGCCCAAGCACATATCAAGAGAGGTAACAAAAATGCTAGAACTAATGGACAAATCGCCAAGAGTAAGAAAATTCATCTGGGGCGTTTTATTTACGGTTTTGTTTTACATCACGCTTGTTTATTTGCCTGATGTTATCAACGCCATAGCTAACTATAAGGCAATGATCAAATGATAATGAAACCGAACTAACCGCCCAACATACCAAACTCAACGCCAAAAAAAAAAACGGCTTGTCAATGTGTAGCCCATTTTGACAAGCCGAAATAATCAGGTTATAAACTATACGAGAATAATTAAGATGAAAAACCATGTTTTCTTTCAAAAACAGAAACAATCTACTGCAATTTCTGCTAAAATGCAAGAAATTTTAAGATTATTATTGACAACCCAAAAACATTCGCCGTATGCTATCCACGCTTTCGCAAAATCGGAAGCCGAGCCTCGAAACTCGAATTTACTATCGGCGAATAATAGCACGCCTTTAACCCGTGCTTTTTTTATTCGTTGCACACGCACACCCAAAGAAAACGCTTTAAGCGTTCTTCTCTCAATGGTAGCGTGTAGCGGGAAAGGTTCCGCCCTTTGCTGTTTACCGATAGTAGCAGTTTTCGAGCCCGTTGCACGCTATCGCCCAATCAGCCTCGAAACTGAAGCGATAGCCCCAACCAATCAACTATCGGAGCTATCAGCAATGATCTACAAATTTCTACTATTAGGCAAAAACCGCCTAACCATTCGCATTCGTGCCAACTCAGAAGCAGAAGCACGCCAACGCTTACAACTCTCAAATAATGCCCTATGCATTGCAAGATTTAACGACAATCTCACCGCTTGCAACCAAGTAAAAGGGGGGATTTATGCGTAATCGACAAACAGAACGCCAAGGCTATCATGTACCTTTCCCGCCCCTAGATGAATTATGCGGATATGCAAGCCTTCAATCTTTCGAACAAACACAAGAAAGAAAAAGCGAGATGCAAGAGAAATTATTTTTCTTTCAAGTGAACCTAGAAATTTCTAGCACCATCCCTTTTATTTATGACTGTATCAAAGAGCAAGCCCCAAGCTGGCAAGCATTAAACGCAAGCATTGAGGCAATGATAGAGCTACACAAAGCCTACAATCATCATATTAGAGAACAATTCAAGCAATTAGAAAAAGAGATGTTAGGGGGAGAAGATGAGTAAAGAACTACAAGCCCTACTTTTAAAAATTGATGAACGACTTTCAGGACTTGAGGAGCAAATAAAAGCGATACAAGACGAGCTACAAATCAATAGCATAAACCGCAAAAGCCGTAAAGTATGGACAGAAAAACAAATCGCCCATTATCTACGCTTAAGTTATGGCTATGTTGTATCAAACATTATCACCCTAGAAGACTTTCCAAAGCCGATAGATTACGGAAGCACAGGGCAAAAACGCCACCGCCGTTATCTTTCAGGGGAAGTAATCGCCTATTTTGAAGATGCCGAGCGAACCAAACAAACCCGCCGAATTATTCAGAAGCGGACACAGCAAGACATTAACGAATTAATGCTGCAAGCCCGAAGAAATGCAATCAAATCATTACGGGGATTTACGGGAATTTAGGGGGAAAAAATGACTATCACCACAAGAAAACTAAAAAGCGGGGAAACCCGCTATAGAGCCCAATACAGAAGAAATGGGGTAAGTACTTCAAAATGTTTTTTAAGCCTACAAGAAGCGAAACTATGGCTTGCAGAATTAGACCGATTAATTTTAGGGCATCAATATGTAGAAAAGCCATTTTTCAAATTTGAGGAAGTAATAGACCGCTACATTCGAGAAATTACCCCACAAAAGAAATCAAAACGAGGGGAGCTTTTTAGGCTGATCGGCTTTATGAAAAGTAACCCCGAACTAATTCAAATGAACATAAACGACATAAAAGCAGACCATTTCAACGAATGGCAGAAGAACAGGCAAAAACAAGTAAAAAACGGCTCAGTATCAAGGGAAAAATGCATACTTTCAGACATATTTACCAAAGCTATCAAATGGCAATACTGCACACATAACCCCGTAAAACAATCTGAAACAATAAAAGTAGAACCGCCGAGAAGCCGACGTTATCGAGATGAAGAAATCAAAATGTTAGTAAAAGCGAGCGGATACGAGCCACAAGGCGAAAACTTAACGCAAAAATCACGAGTGGGGGGAGCCTTACTATTTGCCATTGAAACAGGAATGCGACTAGGAGAAATCCACAAATTAACGTGGGAACACGTCAATTTAGAAAGAAGAACCGCATTTTTACCTGAAACGAAAAACGGACATGCAAGAACCGTTCCATTATCAAGTAAAGCCATAGATGTTTTACGCACATTAGCAAAGCTAAAACTCGAACTTGAAGGTAGTGTTTTTATGTTTAGTTCAGATGGAAATCTAGGCTCACTTTTTAGAAAGATAAAAGAAGAAGCGGGATTAGAGAATGCAAACTTACGCTTCCACGACGCACGCCGAGAAGCCCTTACTCGACTTGCAAAAAAATTTAACCCGATGGAACTCGCCAAAATCAGCGGACACCGAGATTTTACAATCTTACAAAATACTTATTACGCCCCTGATATAAGCGAATTTGCAAGCCGATTAGACTAGAAACAGCGGGCGAAATTTTCGCCCGTTCATCAAAATGGATGATAATATGATTAGAAGCAAACTTATTCCAGCCCCAAACGTTAAGAAACAAGATCAAACAGGCGAAACTGAAATAACGGTTTATGTTGGTTCGCAGGCTTGGGATTTTTCAAAAGCCGAATTACCAAGAAATGCCGATGAAATTGCCTTATCTGAAAGTTTAGGGGAAAGTAAATATTTCCCACCTGTTATTATTTCCGATGAAATTCTATCAGAAATAGAAAAGCGACAAATTGCCCCAAAGAATACGCAATTTTTAAAGTTACACCGAGCAAACCACGGGCAACCACTCAAAGCCGATAGACTAACGGCGTTATGCTTAAATCTCGCCGAAAATAATCCTTTTTTGCATAGTGTTACACTATTGAATGAAGCTGGCGAATTAGAAGAAGAATTAACAGCTTACATTAAAGAACTACGCACAAACAAAGAAAAGCAAGATTTAGCAAAATTAGCCATAGACAGCGGAAAAAGTGAAGAGCAAAAACAAGCCGAATACTTATCATTATTTGAAAAATTAAGCCCTAAAGAACGCTTAATAGAGTTTTTAGAATGGGGAAAATATGCCTTTGCATTCAATCAATCACAAGGGAACGCTATTTATACATTTACGGGAATTAAATGGGAAAGATTAAGCAAAGAGATGATCTCACGATTGATAAATAGCTTTTTTGTTGCAAAAGGCTATTTAAAATACGGGCAAAACCAAATAGACAACATTATAAAATGCATTGCATCATCTGATGAATATGTTCCATTAATGAATGAGCCTAATCCTGAATTTTTAGCCTTTAGGAACGGAATACTACATAAAAGAACGGGGGAATTTAAGCCACATTCTAAAGAAAACTACTTACTTTCATTTATTGATACAAATTACAGAAAGGAACAGCAAGCAACCCCAAATTTTGATAAATGGTTAAACTTTGTAAGCGAAGAAAAAGCAGAACGACGAGATCGTATTCTAGCCGCACTTTATATGATTTTGACTAATCGCTATGAGTGGCAATTATTCCTAGAAATTATCGGAGAAGGGCGAAGCGGTAAAAGCACATTTACCGCAATCGCCGAGCTACTAGCAGGAGCAGAAAACACTGCAAGTATTTCATTGAAAAATTTAGAAAACCCCGTAACACGTTGCAACATCATCAATAAAACACTTGTAATAAGCCCAGACCAAAAACGCTATATTGGTGAAGGTGAAGAACTGAAAAACATTACAGGGGGAGACTTGATTCAATTTAACCCAAAATATGAAACACCATTTCAAGAAAGAGTGAAATGCACTTTTGTTATTACTGGTAATGAACCTATGATTTTTACTGAAAATAACGGGGGAATTGATAGACGTAGAGTAATTTTTAAATTTGACAGACAAGTACCGAAAGAACAGAGAGATCACTATTTAATAGAAAAAATCAAAGCGGAATTAAACGGCGTAATTAATTTGCTACTAGAGAAATTCAAAGATCCTTATCACGCTTTAAAACTGATTGAAGACCAAATGGAAAGTGATGAGGCAATGAAAGTTAAAGAGGAAACAGATCATCTACTCGATTTTTTAAATGCTTTCCATACGAAAGAAGAAAATTTAGCTAGAGGACTTTATTTAGGCAGACCAAAAACGATGTATCAAGACGCTTTTAAGGAGTATTTACAATCAGCCTACGATCTTTATTGCCGCATTAACGACATTACAAAGCCAATCAGTAAAAATAGGTTTAGAGACTCGATAGAAAAAGCAATCAAGAAAAAACGAATGCATCCAACGTTAAAAATAAGCCTAATTGACGGTAAGAATAGGACAAATATCTATTTCAATAATGTACACACTATCGAAGATGAATGGCGAAATAGTTAAAATAAAAGGATGGTTACAGCCTTTTTTTGCTTTTATCTATTTCATCACATAATGAAGAAATGCAATTCGCGAAGCTTTCAAGTAAGAGTAAGCCAATAAAAATGAACGGAGAGAAGAAAATCAAAACTAGAACAACAAGACAAGCCGATAATATAGCCCATTCAGCAACCCCCTGAATATCTCGCAACAAATAAAGAGTAACGGGAAAAAGAAAGAATAGCCCCAAAAATACACAGAACTCGAACATTTCTTCAGACGGTTCCATACCAATAGAGAAAAAGGCAAAGTAAATCCAAGCAATCACAACAAAGCCCACAATGCCGAGAATGATATAAATCAAATCCATAGCCATACCCCATTTTTTCTTCTTAGTGGAATTTTTAGTAAAAATACCTACATTGTCAATGTGAAATGTTAGAAGTGAATAACTTAAATCACTTGATCACTTCTAATCACTTAAAAACCAAATAAAAAATCTTTGATAATCAATAAGTTAATGTTCACAAGTGTTCAAGTGAGCAAGTGATTAAAATCGCCTAAAAGTTTTAAAAAAATTTTTTATCTATTTTTATTTGCTATTTGTGAATAATAAAATTGATTTTTATCAAATTATTTCTTCAGCATTGAACCCTTTGCAAAACCACCCAAAACCGATCAAAAATAGACCACGTAAGCGAACCATAAAAGAGCTTGTTACCTCAAATGTTACCTTTTTACCGATTTTTAGTTTTGCATTCTCTTATTTATCAGTAAGTTATAGCTAGGATCAAAAACGGTAGGGGGGACCATTCTTATTACCCTTTACCCGAGTTATCTTTCTTTACATTCCTTGAAATACAAAACGCAATAAGCTTTTTGCCTATGGAGGATGCTGGCCCCGGCGATTGCTACACTCAACGTCGATAAAAAATATATTGTCGTTATGCGGATTGAAGATATCCGAACGAATAACGGTACGATTTGCAAATTATTGGCAAAATCGTACCGCTTGTATCAAGGTAGGGATTACTGGAATGCCGCGATTTTGGCTTTTTGAAGCTTTTTGTAAGCCGCTAAAAGTTTTTGATGGGCGTTGAGATCAGCGAGGGTTTCATCCGCTCCACTTAAGCCGTGGAACGGGTTGCCGCCTTGTACCGCAGACCACGCAAAGTCCACCGCATCTTTGCCGTACATTTTATTAAATACCATACGATATTGTTCCGGTTCACGTGCTTCATCTAAGAACAACTCAATCGACTGAATCAAACAGCGGTAGTAGTTATTGCGTTCTGCTGAGAATACGGAGGCATTCATATTGGCTGTCCAGTTTGCCCAATCCAATGCTTCTTCAAGGTTGCCTAACACAAGGTGTAACATTGATTTTAATTCGCCGATACGCAAGGTTTGCAGTGCTGAGCCTTTTTCTGCCACCACGCCGATAAACTCACGCACACGGGTCATATCGTCAATGCTTTGTTCGTCCAACTCGTCCAATAACTCTTGGTAGGTTTCTTGATCGTGGTGGAAATATGGCAAGTCGAGCAAAATCTCACGCCATTCCATTCCCATATTGTTGTTTGCATAAATTAAGTCGTCTGACGGATAGATATTTGACATACCCGGGGCAAGAATACGGCAAGCGTAAACGCCTAAATGTTCGTAATCCATAATATAGACTTCTTGTTTATGCTTATTGAAGATTGCCATTAAGTTGGCAAATTCTTGCTCTGTTGTGCCTGAAAAATCCCAATGAACAAAATCATAATCCGCTTCAGATTTGAAAAGATCCCACGAAATCAGACCGCTTGAGTCAATGAAGTGGGTTTCAAGGTTAGCGTGATCCGCCACATCTTCATTATTAAATGAAGGCGGTGCAAACACATCTAAATCTTTCAAGCTACGACCTTGTAATAATTCGGTGACAGTACGTTCAAACGCCACTTGGAAATTCGGGTGTGCGCCGAAAGAGGCAAAACAAGTGCCGTTGTTCGGATTGAGTAAGATCACACAAATCACAGGGAATTCACCGCCGAGTGACGCATCGTAGCAGAGAATCGGGAAGCCTTCTTGTTCTAATTTTTCGATAGAGGCTTTGATTGTCGGGTAGCCGTCAATCACACTTTGTGGAATTTCAGGCAGGCTGATCGCTTCTGTGATAATGCGGTTTTTCACAAAACGCTCAAACACTTCCGATAAGCCTTGTACACGGGCTTCGTTTTTGGTGTTACCCGCAGACATACCGTTCGATACGAATAAGTTACCGATGATACTTTGCGGAATATAGACCGTTTGACCGTCGGATTGACGGGTATAAGGCAGCGCCACGATACCACGATCTGGATTGCCCGATTGTAAATCGATCAATAAATCAGGGGTTAAATCGCCGTGAGGGTCGAAATAATCACGCAAGAACGGATCTAAAATGCCTTCCGGTAGCGTTTCTTCATTTTCGATTTCAAACCATTTTTCACTTGGATAGTGAACAAATTTGCCTTCGGCAATCTCTTTGCCTAAATAGAAATCCGCCCAGAAATAATTGGTCGATAAACGTTCAAAATACTCCCCTAACGCAGACGCTAACGCTGCTTTTTTACTTGCCCCTTTACCGTTTGAGAAACATTGTGGACAGTCTGCATCACGAATATGTACCGACCATACATTCGGCACAGGGTTGAGCCACGAGGCTTCTTCAATATTAAAGCCTAAGTCTTTTAATTTCGTTTGGAATTTTTCGATACTCTCTTCAAGGGCGGCATCTTTACCCGTAATAAAGGTTTTTTCGGTCATAGTTTTTTCTCTTTGTACAAAATGGCGTGCAGACTATCAAATAATTGGCTTAAATCAAAGAAATGTTGCCTTTTTGCAAAAAAATTTAACAAACAGACCGCTTGTTTAGTGGTAGAATCAGTTCAGTTTCAAGTTATGTAAAGAACAATTTATGAACTGTGCAGAATTATTAGTCAACGTCACCCCCAGTGAAACCCGTGTGGCGTTAGTCGAAAACGGGATTTTAAAAGAAGTCCACATTGAGCGCGAATCCAAACGCGGCATTGTGGGGAATATTTATAAAGGACGAGTTACCCGCGTACTTCCGGGAATGCAATCCGCTTTTGTCGATATCGGCTTAGAAAAGGCGGCGTTTTTACATGCGTCCGATATTGTTTCGCATACGGAATGCGTAGATGAAAACGAGAAGAAGCAATTTGTGGTAAAAAATATCAGTGAACTGGTACGTGAAGGGCAGGATATTGTTGTGCAGGTTGTGAAAGATCCTCTGGGTACCAAAGGAGCGCGTTTAACGACAGATATCACGCTGCCTTCACGTTATTTGGTCTTTATGCCGGAAAACAGCCATGTCGGCGTCTCGCAACGGATTGAAAGCGAAGAAGAACGTAACCGTTTAAAAGCCTTAGTTGAACCTTATTGTGATGAGTTGGGCGGTTTCATTGTGAGAACGGCTGCGGAAGAAGTGAGTGAGGAAAGTTTACAGCAGGATGCGGCATTTTTGAAACGTTTATGGCGTAAAGTCATGGAGCGTAAAGGTAAATATCCTGCAAAATCGATGTTGTACGGAGAATTGGCTTTGGCACAACGTGTATTGCGCGATTTTGTCGGTACGCATATTCATTCTATTCAAATCGATTCAAAAATGACCTATGAACAGGTTAAAGAATTTCTATCCGAATTTATGCCGGAATTAACCGAAAGTGTTACTTTGTATAACGGTACTCAACCTTTGTTTGATGTTTATCGGGTGGAAGATGGTATTCAAAGTGCGCTCAATAAGCGGGTGGATCTGAAATCCGGCGGTTATTTGATTATTGAGCAGACCGAAGCAATGACGACTATTGATATTAATACCGGTGCATTCGTCGGTCATCGTAATTTAGCGCATACTATTTTTAATACGAATATTGAGGCAACGCAGGCGATAGCGCATCAGCTTCAATTACGCAATCTCGGCGGTATTATCATCATCGATTTTATTGATATGTTGGAAGAAGAGCACCGTGAACGTGTATTGGAATCTTTAGAGTTGGCATTAAAAGGCGATCGAGTAAAAACCAATGTGAACGGTTTTACTCAGCTTGGCTTAGTTGAAATGACACGTAAACGTACGCGCGAAAGTTTGGAACGTGTGCTGTGTTGTGATTGTCCGTCTTGTCAAGGGCGCGGAACGATAAAAACCGTTGAAACCGTCTGCTACGAAATTCTACGTGAAGTGGTGAGAGTTCATCACCTATATCGCTCCGAGCGTTATGTAGTTTATGCTTCGCGCAGTGTTGCCGAATATTTAATTAATGAAGAATCGCATGCTTTATTGGCGGAATTGGAGGTCTTCATCGGTAAAAAAGTGGAGATAAAAATGGAACCTTACTATCATCAGGATCAATTTGATGTCGTTGTGATGTAAATTTTGGCTTGATAGTTCAAAAAATAAACTGTTTACTGATAAAATTCTTGCAAAATACGGGGGGGGGCTTAGAATGCCCCCACCTTTCGTTTGGAAGGGTAAAAAATCATCGGAGTAATCTCACTACTTTTCATTCATTTAGGAGAAACATAAATGAAAAAATGGGCTGTGGCTTTAACATCAGGTATGGTAATTTTCAGTGCGAATGCAATGGCAAACGATACAGTACATCTTTATACATGGACTGAGTATGTGCCGGAAGGTTTGCTTGAAGAGTTCACAAAAGAAACTGGTATCAAGGTTGTAGTTTCAACCCTTGAATCAAATGAGACAATGTATGCAAAGCTCAAAATTCAAGGTAAAAGCGGCGGATATGATGTTATCGCGCCAACGAACTATTTTGTATCAAAAATGGCTCGTGAAGGGATGTTAATGGAATTAGATCACAGTAAATTACCTGTGATTAAAGATCTTAATCCGGATTGGTTAAATAAACCTTACGATAAAGGTAACAAATATTCTCTTCCTCAATTATTAGGTGCTCCGGGTATTGCGTATAATACGGGTACTTACCAAGGTAGCGATTTTACTTCTTGGGGTGATTTATGGAAGCCGGAATATAAAGGAAAAATCCAGCTTTTAGATGATGCTCGTGAAGTATTCAATATTGCATTATTGAAAATGGGACAAGATCCGAATACGCAAGATCCTGCGGTGATCAAAGCGGCATACGAAGAACTATTAAAACTTCGCCCAAACGTATTGGCGTTAAGTTCGGATAACCCGGCAAACTCTTTTATTGCGGGTGAAGTTGAGTTAGGTCAGTTATGGAACGGTTCAATTCGTATTGCCAAAAAAGAAGGTGCACCGATTAATATGGTGTTCCCAAAAGAAGGTCCGGTTCTATGGGTTGATAACTTAGCGATTCCGTCTAATGCGAAGAACGTAGATGGTGCACACAAGTTAATCAATTACTTATTAAGTGCCCCAGTTGCGGAAAAATTAACTTTAGAAGTCGGCTATCCAACGTCTAACTTAAAGGCGCTTGAAATGCTCCCTAAAGAAATTACTGAAGATCCGGCAATTTATCCGACAGCAGAAATTTTACAAAAAAGCCAATGGCAAGATGACGTTGGTGATGCTATTGAACTTTACGAAAAATATTATCAAGAGTTCAAAGCAGCTAAATAATATCTAACAGATTGAAAACCCTAAGAAATTCTTAGGGTTTTTTATTGAGTGTTGTCATAGATTTTTCTTGCATTCAGGGCTAATTAGCCTAGAATTCCAACTTACCTTTTTGAGGTAAGTTTTTATACATTATTGTATAAATAGTGATCTAACTCCCTGATTTGGAGATGCACAGAAATGAAAAAATGGGCTGCAGTTTTAACGGGAATGGTAGTGCTTTCTACCAATAATTTGGCAATGGCTAAAGATGATATCGTTTATCTTTATACATGGTCGGAGTATGTACCGGAAGGATTATTGGATGATTTTACTAAGCAGACGGGTATTAAAGTTATAGTATCGAGCTTAGAATCGAATGAAACCATGTATGCCAAATTAAAAACATTAGGTAAAAACAGTGGTTATGATGTAATTGCACCGACAAGCTATTTTGTTTCTAAAATGGCACGCGAAGGGATGTTAAAAGAATTAGATCACAGCAAATTACCGGTATTAAGTGAACTTGATCCGAATATGTTAGATCGCCCGTTCGATAAAGGTAACAAATATTCTGTTCCACAATTATTCGGTGCCACAGGTATTGCTTACAATACAGAAACACGAGATCCGTCGAAGTTTCAATCTTGGGGAGATTTATGGAATCCTGAGTTTAAAGGCAAAGTGCAGATGTTAGATGATCCGCGCGAAGCTTTTAATATCGCATTGCTGAAAATGGGACAAGACCCGAATACTCAAGATCCGGAAGTGCTTAAAGCAGCTTATCAAGAGCTGTTAAAGCTACGTCCTAATATTTTGGCATTTAACTCCGATAATCCTGCAAGTTCGTTTATTTCCGGTGAAGTGGATATCGGCTTATTATGGAACGGCTCTGTTCGTATTGCCAAAAATGAAGGTGCTAAGATTGATATGGTTTACCCGAAAGAGGGTACGCCGCTTTGGATTGATAATCTTGCAATTCCTGTTACTGCAGCAAATCCGGAAGGTGCATATAAACTGATTAACTATATGCTTTCTGCGCCCGTTGCAGCAAAATTGACAGAATCTATTGGTTATCCTACTGCAAATGCAAAAGCGTTGAAGTTGCTACCGAAAGAACTTACCGAAGACGGGGCAGTATTTATCAAACCGGATGTAATCGAAAGAAGTGAATGGCAGGTGGACGTCGGAGATGCCATCGACCTGTATGAAAAATACTATCAAGAGCTAAAAGCAGCCAAATAAAGCCAAAATGCCTCGAAATTCGAGGCATTTTTTATTCCGCACATAAAACTTTTCCCAAAATATTCGTTCTATATTGACATTGAAATTTATGATATGATTTATCGTTATATCTATAATTATAGAGATGTTATGAATATACGTTTAAATGTCATTTTACTCGTGATTGTTGCGGTTCTGGGCGGTTGGTATTACAGCCAGCAAACAACAGAAACAGCAGAATTACAATTAATTAAAAAAGAGGGCGACCCGGAATATGTTGGACAACAAATGACCACAATGGTCTATGATCTTGCCGGCAAGCCGCAATATTTTGCTGAAGCCCAAGAGATTAAGCGCTACGAAAATACAGAACGAACTGAATTTCTTAAGCCGCTACTCGATTTGTTTGATAAAGACAGCGCAATCAGGCAATGGAAAGTCAGTGCTGATTATGCAAATGTAACGAAAGACAAAATATTAACGTTAAAAGGTCATGTGAAAATTAAAAGCCTTGATCCTAACTCACGTTTGCAAGAAATCGAGACAGACAGCCTTTCCATTGATTTAAATACACAAGATATTTTTTCGGAAAGTGTCGTAAAATCTGTTGGTATGGGATTTACTACTACCGGCACTGGTCTAACCGGAAATTTAAAAAAACAGGTTGCGACACTCACAAAAGATGTAAAGACCTATCTTGAACCTACCGTCATTAAACAAGCTGATAGAGCATCAGAGAATTAAAAAGAGTAAGGACAAACAATGAAACTTGTAATGAAATCCGCATTTTTCACTGCTTTATTTGCGATGAGTTTTTCAGCTCACGCACTTAAAGGTGATACTGACCAACCTATTAATATTGATTCGGGCAGTCAATCTTTGGATATGGAAAATAATGTTGTAACTTTTACCGATAACGTTGTAATTACACAAGGTTCAATCAAAATTAATGCGGCAAAAGTCGTTATCACTCGCCAAGAAGGGAAAAAAGAAACCATTGATGCAACCGGTTCTCCGGTGGTTTTCCAACAAACCTTAGATGACGGAAAACCTGTCAACGGTCGTGCTAACAGCGTACATTATGATCTCGGCACAGAATTTTTAACCTTAATCGGTAATGCAGAATTGAAACAGCAAGACAGCTCTATCAAAGCGGAAAAAATCACTTACGACGTAAAAAAACAGCAACTAAAAGCATTGAGTGACGGAAAATCACGTGTAAAAACCATCCTGATTCCAACTCAATTACAACAGAAATAGTAGGTAGAAAATGCCAACGCTTTATGCAGAACACTTAGCAAAAAGTTATAAAAACCGCCAAGTCGTTAAAGATGTCAGTTTGAATGTGAAAGCCGGTGAAATTGTCGGCTTGCTTGGACCGAACGGTGCCGGTAAAACGACAACATTTTATATGGTCGTCGGTTTGGTTCGTCACGATCAGGGTAAGATCCGAATTGACGATCTTGATATTAGCGTATTACCGATGCACGACAGAGCGAAACAAGGTATCGGTTATTTGCCTCAAGAGGCATCGATTTTCCGTCGTTTAAGCGTTTATGATAACTTAATGGCGGTGCTTCAGATTCGTAAGGATCTAAGTAATGATGAGCGTCGAGCGCGGGCGGATGAGCTCATTGAAGAATTTCATATTGAACATATTCGCAACAGTTTAGGGCAATCTTTATCCGGTGGTGAACGTCGTCGTGTTGAAATTGCACGCGCTTTGGCTGCGAATCCTCAATTTATTTTACTTGATGAACCTTTCGCCGGTGTCGACCCGATTTCAGTTATCGATATCAAAAAAATCATCGTAAACTTAAAAGAACGTGGTTTAGGTGTATTAATTACCGACCATAACGTTCGCGAAACGCTGGACGTTTGTGAACGAGCGTATATCGTTGGTAGCGGACAGATGATCGCAAGTGGCACGCCGCAACAAGTATTGAATAATCCGGATGTAAAACGCGTTTATTTAGGCGATCAATTTAAACTTTAATCTTAACAAGCGGTAAGATTTGCAAAATTTTTTGCAAAACCGACCGCTTGTAACCGGAATAGCAATGAAACTCACAGCATTTTTATCTCCGAGCCATATCCATCAGGGCGTGATACTTTCTAGTAAGAAGCGAGCTTTGGAATTGATCGGAAAAATTGTAGCAGAACAGATTAACCAGGAATTTAAATGTGATAAACAGCATGAACTATGTCCGGTTGATTGTTTCAGTAACCTGTTTAAGCGAGAAAAATTAGGTTCAACTGCGATTAACAATGGCGTCGCATTACCCCATGCAAAATTACCGGCTAATTCCGCGTTACTATTGGAAAAACCGATTGCGGTTTTTTTACAGTTAGAAATGCCTATTGATTACGAAGCGAGTGATAATAAAGAAGTTGATTTAATATATGCGATCTTATTTCCTGAAAACAGTTGCGATCGTTATAAAGGGGCTTTGCAAGATATTGCACAGCAATTAAGTGATAAAAATTTATTAAAACACTTACGATCCGCCAAATCAGTCGAAGAACTTTGGCAAGTTTTAGAATATGCGGATAATCAGCAAATGAATAATGATGAATCGGAAAAAAATTAGGGAGAATATATGGAATTAATCATAATCAGCGGCCGCTCAGGCTCCGGAAAATCTGTTGCTTTACGGGCTTTAGAAGACGTAGGTTATTATTGCGTTGATAATATTCCATTACCTCTTATTCCTCAGCTTGCCGAATTTTTGGCGACATCAGACAGATCGGCTGTTGTCAGTTTAGATATTCGTAATTTGCCGGAAGACCCGAATGCCTTAGAAGAAATCTTAGCCAAATTACCGCCGGAAATTACGACGAAACTGATTTTTTTAGATTGTGAGCGTAATACTTTAATTCGTCGCTATAGTGATTCTCGTCGTTTGCACCCTCTATCTAATCGTGATCTCTCCTTGGAAAGTGCAATCGATCACGAAAGCAATTTGCTGGAGCCGTTGATTCAACAAGCTAACTATATTATCGATACAACACATATTTCATCTCACGAATTGGCAGAAAGTTTGCGGGGGCTATTACACGGTTCGCCGGAAAAAGAGTTGAAAATTATCGTGGAATCTTTTGGTTTCAAATATGGTGTACCTGCAGATGCCGATTATGTTTTTGATGTGCGTTTTTTACCAAACCCTCATTGGAATCCGGATCTTCGACCGATGACAGGATTGGAACAACCGGTCATTGAATTTTTAGAGCGTCAAACCGAAGTGCATAATTTTATTTATCATACTCGTACTTATTTGGAAATGTGGTTACCCGCATTAGAAAAAAACAATCGTAGCTATTTAACAATAGCTATCGGTTGTACCGGAGGTAAGCACCGTTCGGTATTTATTGCGGAGCAGCTTGGGCAATATTTTGAAAGTCGCGGTAAGAATGTTCAGATAAGACACCGTAGTTTAGAATATCACCACAGAAGTATTTAAAATGAAAACAGCAGATATTGTAATCATTGGCGGCGGTATGGTGGGATTAGCCTTAGCCGCTTTACTTGAAGAGTGCGATTGCCGTATAAAAATTATTGAAAAATCCGCCCCCAATCCTTCCGTCGATCGCCTATCTAATCGTGTCAGTGCGATTAATCACACCAGTCAAAAAATGCTAACTCAAGTGGGAGCTTGGCAACAAATTCCATTAGATCGTTTATCTCCCTATGATCAAATGTATGTCTGGGAAAAAGACAGCTTTGCCAAAATCCATTTTGATAACAATGAATCAATGATTAAGCAATTAGGTTTAGCACAGCTGGGTTTTATCATTGAAAATGAGCAGATCTTGGCTGCGTTATGGAATAAAGTCAGCCATCAAAAAAACGTCGAACTTTTATTGACGGTGCCGAATACTTTAGGTATTAGTGAAAATGGTGCATTTCTTACCTTAGCTAACGGTGAAATGCTTTCTACCAAATTGGTCGTTGGTGCGGACGGTGCAAATTCCTGGGTTCGCCAACATACTAATATTCCTCTGGTTAGCCGAGATTATCAACATACGGCTTTAGTGTGTAATGTCAGAACCGTAGAGCCCCATGCTAAAACCGCTCGCCAAATCTTCTTGCCGGACAGCATTTTGGCTTTTCTGCCTTTGAATGATCAACATCTTTGCTCGATTGTTTGGTCTTTACCTCCGGAACAAGCTCAAAAATTAGTTGTTTGTGATGAAACCCGTTTCCAACAGGCGCTATCCGTTGCTTTTGATAACCAACTGGGTTTATGCGAATTGCAAAGTGAACGGGCAATCTACCCGCTTGTTGCCCGCTATGCACGTAATTTTGCCCAACAACGAGTCGCATTGATTGGTGATGCTGCTCATACTATTCATCCGTTAGCAGGGCTGGGAGTCAACTTAGGTTTTGCCGATGCGATGACGTTAGCTACTGAAATTAAAACAAATTTAATGCTTGGTAAAGATATTGGCGATTACCGTCACTTACGCCAGTTTGAACGTATTCGTAAAGTGGAAGCAGTAAAAATTTTGACAGTGATGGAAGGATTAAAGCAGCTTTTTTCCGGTGATCATCCGTTGAAAAAATTCATTCGAGGTGTTGGATTAACGGTGACAAATCAGAATAATTTGGTAAAAAAATTGTTAATATCTCAAGCAATGGGGGTTTAATTGTCTGTTTTTTGCTCATCCGGGAGCCTAATCCTAGCCAAAAATGAACAAATTTTTCCTTATGAGGTCCATTAACTGTACAATAAGGTTGCCTTACATTTTGTAAGGTTTGTTTTTTCTTCACTCTTAAATCATTCGAGGATTGTTCAATGAACAAAATGACAAAAATCAGTGCAGCAGCACTATTCGCGATTTTCTTAACTGCATGTGACAAACCGGCTGACAAACCGGCAACAGAAGCTCCAAAAGCAGAAACTCCGGCAGCTCAACAATCAGCTCCTGCAGCAGAAGCGCCGAAAACAGAAGCTGCGCCTGTAGCTGCAGATCAACAAGGCATTGAAGATTTCAAGAAAATTGTTGAGTGGAACCAAGCCCAAGAACAAACACTGGCTGGTTTCCAAGCTGAACTCCAACAAAAATTAGCAAGCCAAGATAAAGCACAAATCGAAGAAGCTTTAAAAACCTTTACCAGCAAAGTGGATGAAGTGTTAAAAAGCTTAGATTCGCTTGATATCAAAAATGCGGATGTAAATGTATTCAAAGCAAAAACCAAAGAAACATTGACACTTTCAAATGAGTTAATTGCAGAATCCGTTAAAGCAATGGCAAATCCAACAGCAACAGACGTGCAAAAAGTTATTCAAGATAAAACTCAACAGTTAATGCAATCTGGTGCAGAGTTACAAAAACTTCAAGCTGAATTACAACAAAAATTCGGTGGTCAATAATTTCAACTCATAGTTGAGTAGAAATGGAAAAGGTTAGTGGAAACACTAACCTTTTGTCTTTATAGCACTAATTCTGTAATAAACGGGCTATTTAAATCAGCAAGCGGCAATATCGAGCCTTGCCAAGGGCGTAGCAGCTGAAATTGCATCAAGTCTAAAGTATCTAATCCCGGTACGGTGTTCGGTGTATATTGCTGTGCCAAACGAGCGAGTTGGGTTAAGCCTAAACTGGATTCAATACTTGAACTAATGACTGCAATGATTCCCAGCGATTGTGCCTGTTTTATCAATCCGACACATTTTTCGATCGAACCGATTAAAGTTGGTTTAATCACGATTGCTGTCAGGTAGGGCTCTTTTTGTAGAACGAATCCCGTATCTCTTACCGTTTCATCCCATGCAATAGCGATTTGTTGTTCTTGTGCAAATTGGCGCGATAACTCAGGTGTTTTACAAGGTTCTTCAATAAATTGAATACGACTTCGATGTTCGGGTTTAATTTTTGAGGTAAATAATGCTGCTTTTTCCGTTGTCCATGCACGATTGGCATCTAAACGTAATTTTAATTCGGGAATGGCGTCTAAAAACATATCGGCAATTAATCCGTCACGATTGGCTTCGTATAGCCCGACCTTAATTTTGGCGACTTTTTCTCCTTCAATCTGATTCAGTTTTTGGTAAAGCTCATCAGGATCACCATAGCAGAGGGGGGCCGCTTGATAGTTGGCCTCCTTACCTAATTGGTGAGCTATTTCTGCCAATGCGCAGCTTATGCCAAAAGCAACGGAAGGTGCGTAGTTATCAAGGCAAACGGCTTGTTGAGTGAGCCATTTCGTGAGCCAATCTCGGGTTTGCTGTTCTGCGCAGTTTAAATCTTCTAAGCTGAATTCAGGTAGCGGAGCAATTTCTCCCCAGCCATGTTGTTCGTTTTCAATTAAATGGATAATCAAACCTTCACGTTGTTTTAAACGTCGGTTACGCAAAATGACACCGGTTTCAACCGGTAATGTATAGCGATAGAGTTTTGCTTGGCGCATCGATCGTTCCTAGTTAAGTAAATGATCTAATTCTTCTTGGACCATCATCCATTCGGTTTCAATTTCTTCTAACTGTTTTTTAGTTGAGATCTGTTTGGCAAGTGTATCAGCGAGTTTCGCCTTGTTTTCGGCATCATAAATTTCCGGAGAGGAAAGCTCCGCTTCGAATGCGTTTAAACAAGCGGTGAGTTTTTCCAGATCTTTTTCCAATTGTGCGGATTTCTTGCGTAAAGGTGCCGCTTGCTGACGTAATTCGGCTTCAAGGCGCTTTTGTTCTTTTCGGTTTGCCGCACTGTTTTCTTGATTACAAGCGGTCGGATTCTCCGTTTTTTTTGCAAATTCGATCCGATTATTTAATTCATTCAACCATTTCTGGTAATCCTCTAAATCACCGTTGAATTCATCGACTTGCCCATCATGAACTAAATAGAACTCATTGACGGTGGTTCTCAGTAAATGACGATCGTGCGAGACAATAACCAATGAGCCTTCATATTGTGTTAATGCTTCCGTTAAGGCTTGGCGCATATCTAAATCCAGATGGTTGGTCGGTTCGTCCAATAGAAGTAAATTCGGGCGTTGCCACACAATTAATGCCAAGACTAAACGTGCTTTTTCCCCTCCCGAGAAAGCGTTCACTGCTTGCTTCACTTTGTCGCCGTGAAATGCGAAACCACCCAAATAGTTACGTAATTCTTGTTCGGTTTTTTCCGGAGCAAGACGCGCCAAATGCCATAAAGCGCTTTCATCGGCACGTAATGTATCTAATTGATGTTGAGCGAAATAACCAAGCTGTACGCCTTTGGCTAATTGAATATACCCCGATTGCGGTGTGAGTTCTCCTGCCAGTAGTTTGATTAAGGTGGATTTCCCTGCTCCGTTTTTGCCTAATAAACCGATACGCGAGCCGGGCACTAAGTTAAGCTTAACGGACTGTAAAACGAATTTTTCGTCGTAACCGGCACTCACCTTTTCCATTGAAAGTAATGGATTAGGTAAAGAAAGCGGTTCACGAAATTCAAAGGAAAACGGACTGTCGACATAAGCCGGTGCGATTAACTCCATTTTTTCCAGTGCTTTTACTCGACTTTGAGCTTGTTTGGCTTTGGTTGCTTTAGCTTTAAAACGGTCGATAAATTTCTGTAAATGCGCAATTTTTTGTTGTTGCTGTTGAAACTCCGCATTTTGCTGTATCAATTTGGTTGCCCGCTGAATTTCAAAAGAAGAGTAGTTGCCGGTATAATCAAACAGTTTTTGTTGTTCAATATGAATCACACGATCGATAATCGGATCGAGAAAGTCACGGTCGTGAGAAATCAGTAGCAAAGTGCCGCGATATTGACTTAACCAACGTTCTAACCAAATGACCGCATCCAAATCTAAATGATTGGTCGGTTCATCAAGTAATAACAGATCTGAACGGCAAATTAACGCTTGAGCGAGATTAAGCCGCATACGCCAACCACCGGAAAAAGATTTTACCGGTAGATTTAGTTGTTCGGCGCTAAAGCCCAGACCGTCCAATAAAGTTGAAGCACGAGCTTGAATCGTCCAAGCATCAATCGTGTCCAATTGAGCGTGCAGCGTTGCAATTAAATGACCATTATTTTGGGCATTCGCTTCATCAAGCTGCCGAATAAGAGATGTGTATTCGCGGTCACCCTGAATCACATATTGAAGGGCGGATATTTCAAGTGCAGGCGTTTCCTGATTTACCCAAGAAATTGACCAATTTGCCGGATACTTTGCTTCACCGCTTTCTGCAAAAAGCTCACCTTTTAGTAATGAAAACAGAGAGGACTTGCCGCAACCGTTTTTACCGACAAGCCCGATTTTTTGCCCGGTATGAATCGTGGCGTTGGCCTGTTCAAGTAATAACGTATGTCCGCGTTTTAAAGTTAAATCTGTTAAAAAAATCATTGAAATTTAAATAAGTTATTTGGTTTTAAGGTTAAATTGTTGCACAATAACAATTATTTTTTAATAAAGGAAAAATCTTTATGTTTGATTCATTGGTTGTGCAATTTGTTGTACTTTGGGCGGTTATTGACCCAATCGGCTCCATTCCGGTTTATTTGGCAAAAACGGTAGGTTTGTCACCGGATGATCGTCGTAAAATTGCACGCAATGCAATTCTCATTTCCGCAGGGATTTTACTCTTTTTCTTAGTTGTCGGACAGTGGTTACTTGAAGCGATGCAAATACCGCTCTCTGCTTTCCAAATTGCCGGTGGTTTAGTGTTATTGCTCTTTGCATTGTCGATGATTTTCGGCGAGAGTAAACCGGATCAAGAAATCAAAATGAAAAGTAACCTACACGAATTAGCGGTATATCCGCTAGCCGTTCCGTCTATTGCATCACCGGGAGCGATGATGGCGGTAGTATTATTAACGGACAATCATCGTTATAGCTTTGGAGATCAAGTAATTACGACCTGCATTATGTTATCGGTATTAATTATTACTTATTTACTATTCCTGATTGCAAATAGAATCCAACATTATATCGGCAATGCCGGTGCGGCAATTATTAGCCGGGTAATGGGGTTAATTCTTTCTGCAGTCGCAATTAACAATATTCTTTTAGGCTTGCGAGATTTCATTTCTCAAACTGCACCTAGCGTGAATTAATGTCTATTCCACTCTTATTATGAATAATAAGAGTGGTTTTTATTTATCAGGAAAAGTCATGTCTTTACTTACCTTATCTCAAGCTCTTGACAATTTGCTTCAGCGTCTACCTCAACCGACTCAATCCGAACAAATTAATATCAACCAAGTGGCAAACCGTATCTTAGCAACGGATATTTTTTCACCTATCAATGTGCCGGGATTTGATAATTCGGCAATGGACGGTTATGCGGTACGATTAGAGGCGTTGCAACATCACAATACTTTAATTGTAGCCGGAAAGTCCTTTGCCGGCAGTCCGTTTGAAGGAAATATACCTCCGGGGAGCTGTGTACGTATTATGACCGGAGCTAAAGTGCCTGCAAATGCGGACGCGGTAATTATGCAAGAAAATGCTGTGGTAAATGAAGACGGTAGTGTGACTTTTAATACTATACCGAAAGTCGGCGAAAATATTCGCTATATTGGCGAAGATGTTAAACAAGGGACATTGATACTTAAAAAAGGCAGTTTACTGAATGTGACCACTTTGCCTTTATTAGCTTCTCTAGGTATTGCTGAAGTTGCCGTTTATCCTCGTTTGAAAGTGGCGATCCTCTCAACGGGAGATGAATTAATGACGGTGGGTGAACCGCTGGCAGAAGGTCAGATTTATGATACTAACCGTTTTGCCGTACGCCTGATGTTAGAAAAATATCATTGTGAAATAATTGATTACGGTATTTTACCGGACGATCCTGTCATTTTTGAACAGACCTTCACTCAAGCACAGCAAAATGCCGATGTATTAATTACCAGCGGCGGCGTTTCCGTCGGCGAAGCCGATTTTACCAAAGATGTTTTGGCAAAATTGGGTGAAATCGGTTTTTGGAAAATTGCAATGAAGCCGGGCAAACCTTTCGCCTTTGGTAAATTACAAAAGGCGTGGTTCTTCGGTTTACCGGGTAATCCGGTATCGGCATTGGTGACTTTCTATCAATTAGTACAACCGGCGCTAATGAAGCTCAGTGGAGTTTCACCAGATAAAATTGCAAATTTTTCGCCAAAACTGACCGCTTGTACGACGGTTAAACTAAAAAAAGCGGTAGGTCGCCAAGATTTTCAACGTGGATTTTTCTATGAAAGCGATCAAGGTCAGTTAATGGTGGAACCCGTTGGAACACAAGGTTCGCATATTTTCAGTGCTTTTAATGAAAGTAACTGTTTTATTGTCCTTGAGCAAGAACGCGGTAATGTGGAAGCGGGTGAACAAGTTGCAATTCAACCGTTTAACAGCTTGTTAAAATAAGTTGAGAAATATGGAATTAACCGATCACGAAATGTTGCGTTATAACCGTCAGATCATCTTAAAAAGTATTGATTTTGATGGGCAAGAAAAGTTAAAAACCAGCCGTGTGTTGATTATCGGGCTTGGCGGATTGGGCTGTGCAGCCAGCCAATATTTAGCTGCGGGCGGAGTAGGGCATCTTACACTGGTTGATTTTGACTCCATATCATTACCCAATTTACAGCGCCAAATTCTCTATACCGATGCTGATATCGGTCAGCCGAAAGTCGAATCTGCCAAAATGCGATTGACGCAGTTAAATCCGAATATTGAGATTGAAACAATCAACAAATTGCTCAACGACAGCGAGTGGGGCGCACTGATTCCTCATTATGATTTAGTGTTGGACTGCACCGATAACGTCGATATTCGTAATCAGCTTAACACTCTCTGTTTTACACATAAAATTCCCCTAATTTCCGGCGCTGCGATTCGTTTTGAAGGGCAAGTTTGTGTTTTTACTTATCAGCCGGGGCAACCGTGCTATCAATGTTTAAGCAAATTATTTGGGCAAAATGTATTGAGTTGCGTTGAAGCAGGCGTTATTTCACCGATTGTGGGTGTAGTCGGCAGTTTACAAGCCTTAGAAAGTATAAAATTACTGCTGAATATTGGCAAAAGCTTGTCAGACCAACTCTTCATGATAGATGGGTTATACTTTTCTATCAGAAAAATGCAGATTCCTAAGCAACCCGATTGTCCAGTTTGCACTTAATAAATTTAATGAAATTTACAGATTGTTCAAGAAATGCAAAGTTTGGTCTAGTTGTTTGACTGCTAAAAAAGTTTAGCATAACATACTAACCAATTCCTCCTGAACTTAAATGTAAAGTTGGTTATAGGAGCTAACGATTTTTTACGTATACTTTTTTTACTTTTGATCTTGTTTTATTTGTCTCCTTTTATAAAACAGTGATTCATACCTCCTAGAATTAGATCAAAAGTGTTGCTCTCAGATGTTCTGAGGGCTTTTTTTTTGCCCGGTTTTCCTACATCCAATGGAGCTGTTTTAAAATCACAATGCCTAAGCTTGATGTAAACATCGCTCCTAAATTCGTGATCGCGATTAAATTAGCAGAAGCTACAGCATCTCCGCCAAAATGTCTCACCATGGCATAACTTGCCGCCGCCACAGGTGTTGAAGAAATTAAGAATAAGATGCCGATCGACATCGGATCGAGCTGAAACAGAAATTTACCGATTAATACCGTGATTAACGGTGTAACAATCAGCCTCCCGAAGGCGGAATAAATGATGACTTTACTAACCTGATTGGTTGTTCCGTCTGTTTGCTGCAAGCGTTTCAATTGTTTGAAATCAAGAGTTGCACCGGCGCAGATCAATGCTAAAGGCAACGCAATATGCGCTAAATAATCACCGGTACGTAGAATGGTTTTAGGAATGGGCATTTCAAGTTTGCTGATAATCATCCCTACAACAATCGAAATAATCAGGGGATTACTGATGACCGATTTAACCATTTTCCATAAACTCAATTTACCGTTGCTCAGCGAATGAGTTAAGGTAATGACTGCAAGCACGTTAAACAGTAAAGTAATACAAGCGACATAAACCGACGCCGGTGCCGTTGCCGCCGTGCCATAGGCATTAAGGCAAAGTGCTAAACCTAAAATGCCGCTATTAGCACGGAAAACACCTTGTACAAAAATCCCGCGGTAGGCTCGATCGACAATATAGCGTGCCGCCAGCCATTCACTGACCAAATATACTCCGATAGTTGCCATAATACCGGCGCTGACAAGTAAAATTTGGCTGGTATAATCCGTTGGCTCTTTTACCACATTGATGAACAGTAAAGCCGGGAGGGCAATATTAAACACCAATTTTGAAGCTATTTGGCAAAAATGCTCATCAATCATTTTACGCCAACGTAAAACAATACCGAGCAACAACATAAAGATGGTCGGAAAGGTAACGCTGGCACTAAATAGTAAGGATTCTAAGAACATATCAGGTTCGGATTAGCTGACAAGCGGTCTGTTTTGCGCATTTTTTTGCAAAAACGACTGCGCTTCTGTCGGCATTCATCAATACCGTAAAGCGAGCGCAGCAAGTCAATTTTCACAGCAAACCGACCACTTGTTATTAACAAAAATGATGAATCAGTTTTTTCAACAAATCGCGGGTCGGCTCAATAAAGTCCGTCGCTAAAAATTCATCCGGCTGATGTGCTTGTTCAATAGAGCCCGGACCGAGTACCAGTGTCGGGC